>JAGNOM010000201.1 GCA_017990155.1 Propionivibrio sp.
AGGTAGAGCGCCTGGTGCGCGCGGTGGAAGGAACCCAGGCCGACGTGCAGCCAGACCCGGGGTTCAGTAGCGTTCGACATACGAGACTCCTGTGAGGAATGGGAAATGGGGAGTGGATAGTGGGAAGTCGGGCGGAGGGAGCCCGACTTCTGCTGTCCGTTACTTCACGACGACGACGCGGCCCTTGGCGTCGAAGAAGTGGGCGGTGGAGAGATCGATCTTGACGCCGACCTTCTCGCCGGCGACGAGGCTGGAGCGCTCGGTGTGGCGCGAGACGATCTGCTCGCCCCATTCGGTCGTCACATAGACGAGCGTCTCGGCGCCGAGCGCTTCGACGAGGTCCACCGTGGCCTTGAATTCGCCGTCAGCCGGGGCAACGAGTTCGACGTATTCCGGACGCAGGCCGACGAAGCCGTCGATCGGGAACTTGCGGCCGGTGGCGGCGAGCGATTTGAGTTTGCTGGCGCCGACCATGTTCATCTTCGGCGTGCCGATGAACTGGGCGACGAACTGGTTGGCCGGGCGGTCGTAGAGTTCGAGCGGGGTGCCGACTTGTTCGACGAGACCATCGCGCAGGACGACGACGCGGTCGGCCAGCGTCATGGCTTCGACCTGGTCGTGCGTGACGTAGATGGTGGTGGCGCCGAGATCGCGGTGCAGCTTGGCGATCTCGACCCGCGTCTGGCCGCGCAGCGCGGCGTCGAGGTTGGAGAGCGGTTCGTCGAAGAGGAAGACCTTCGGCGAACGGACGATGGCGCGGCCGATGGCGACGCGCTGGCGCTGGCCGCCGGAGAGTTCCTTCGGCGTGCGCTTCAGGTACTGTGTGAGGTTGAGGATCTCGGCGGCCTTCGAAACCTTCTCTTCGATCACCGCCGGGTCGGCCTTGGCGAGCTTCAAGGCAAAGCTCATGTTCTCGTACACGCTCATGTGCGGGTACAGGGCGTAGCTCTGGAAGACCATCGCCAGGTCGCGCTTGGAGGACGGTTCGTCGGTGATGTCGCGTCCTTCGAGGTGGATGGTGCCGGCGGTCGTCGTCTCGAGGCCGGCGATCAGGCGCAGCAGCGTCGATTTGCCGCAGCCCGAGGGGCCGACGAAGACGATGAACTCGCCTTGCTGGATTTCAAGATTGACGCCCTTGATGACGCGCGCCTCGCCGAAGGCCTTTTCGATGCCACGCAGTTGCAGATATGCCATGTTTGTTCTCCCTAGATTCTTACTTGACGGCGCCGAAGGTCAGGCCTTGCACCAGTTGTTTCTGACTGAACCAGCCGAACACCACGATCGGTGCGATGGCCATGAAGGATGCTGCCGAGAGCTTGGCCCAGAAGAGGCCTTCCGGACTGGAGTAGGAAGCAATCAGCGTGGCCAGCGTGCCGGACTTGGCGGCACTGAGGTTGAGCGCCCAGAACGCTTCGTTCCACGAGAGCACGAGGCACAGGAGACCCGTTGAGGCGAGGCCACCGAGCGTCAGCGGCAAGAGCACCATGCGGAATTCCTGCCACAGGTTGGCGCCGTCCATGCGTGAGGCTTCGAGGATCTCGGCGGGGATTTCCTTGAAGTTGGAGTAGAGCATCCAGACCATGATCGGCAGGTTGCCCATGACGTTGACCACGACGAGGCCGGTGCGCGAGTCCAAGAGCCCGCTGCTCTGGGCGAGGACGTAGATCGGCACGAGGGCGCCAACCGCCGGCATCATCTTGGTGGAGAGCATCCACATCAGGATGTCCTTGGTGTGCCGGCTCTTGAAGAAGGCCATGGCGTAGGCCGCCGGGAAGGCCAGCATCAAGCCGACGATCGTCGAGACGACGCTGACGATCAAGGAGTTCTTGGCGTAGAGCAGGTAGTCGCTGCGCTCCTGTACGATGCTGAAGTTCTCCAGCGTCGGTTCAAAGAAGAGGAGCGGCGGGACCGAGATGGCCTGCAGTTCGGTCTTGAACGAGGTGAGGACCATCCAGCCAAGCGGGAAGAAGAGGAGGAGCGCGACCGCCCAGGCCGCGATGGTGCGCACGCCGAGGGCGAGTGCGTTCATTTGGAGTCGTGTCATGTCGTTCTCACTTGTCGAGGTTTTTGCCGACCATGCGGATCAGGAAGATGCCGGCGATGTTGGCGAGGACGACGGCGAACAGGGCGCCTGCGGAGGCGACACCGGCGTCGAAGTTGAGGAGCGCCTGCTTGAAGATGAGGAAGGCGATGTTCGTGCTGGCATCGCCCGGGCCGCCACCGGTGGTGGTGAAGATTTCGGCGAAGACGGAGAGCAGGAAGATCGTTTCGATCATGACGACGACGGCGAAGGAGCGGCCGAGGTGCGGGATGTACAGGTAGCGCAGCTGCTGCAGGTAGTTGGCGCCGTCCATGCGCGAGGCTTCGAGCTGTTCGCGGTCCATCGATTGCAGGGACGTCACGAAGATCAGCGTGGCGAACGGGAGCCATTGCCAGGAGACGATGGCGATGACGGAGAGCAGCGGGTAGTCGGTGAGCCAGTCCACCGGCGTGGCACCGAAGAACTTCCAGATCTGGGCGATGACGCCGTAGATCGGGTTCATCATCATGTGCCTCCACAGCAGGGCGTTCACCGTGGGCATGATGAAGAAGGGGGAGATCAGGAGGATGCGGACGAGGTTGCGGCCGGGGAAGGGGGCGTCGGTGAGGAGTGCGATCAGGGTGCCCAGGATCACCGTGATCAGGACGACGCTGCCCACGAGCAGCAGGGTGTTCATCGTCGCCGTCACGAACGACGGGTCGGTGACGAAGTACTCCCAGTTCTCAAGACCAATAAATCCGGTCTGGTCCGGTTGCATCAGGTTATACCTGATCACCGAAAAATAGATCGACATCACCAGTGGAACTATCATCCACAAAAATAGCGTGCCGATCGCCGGCGTCATCAATAGACGCGGTAGCGTGCGCTTCATAGTTTTGACCCCTACCCTTGGTACCAAAAAAACACCGTGGGACAGAATCTGGCAGGAACCTGCCGGCCCCCAGCCCACGGTAGATTTAGTGTTCGGTTATCGAGATGTGAAGGCGTTCGATTCGTCATGCCGGCTACCGCCGGCATGACCTCACCTTTCTACTTCATCAGGCCGAAACAATTGTTCGATTACTTGTAATACCCGGCCTTCTTCATTTCGCGATCCGCTGCGACCTGACCGGCCTTCAATGCATCTTCAACCGACGACTTGCCGGCCAATGCGGCACTGATCTGCTGCCCGACCGCGATTCCGATCGACTGGAACTCCGGAATGGCCGCGAACTGCACACCGACATACGGCGACTTCGGCAGCGTCTGGTCGGTCGGGTTGGCCGCCAGGATCGCCTTGCGCTCCATCTCGCCGAACTTCGACACGGCCTTGTACTCCGGATAGTCATACGTCGAATTGCGGTTGCCGGTCGGTGCCACGATCCAGCCGTCTTCCTTGGCGACGAGCTTGATGTAGTCCTTGCTGGTCGCCCAGTTGATGAACTTCTGCGCCGCCTCTTCCTTCTTGGTGCCGCCCGGGATGGCCAGCGCCCACGACCACAACCAGCCCGCGCCCTTCGGCGTCACCGCCGTCGGCGCCTTGGCAAACGCCACCTTGTCGCCGACCTTCGAGAACTTCGGATCGGACACCGAACCACCGGCGCTCGTCGCATCGACCCAGACGCCGCACTTGCCTTCGACGAACAGCGCGAGGTTCTCGTTGAAGCTGTTGGCCGTCGCGCCCGGAGGACCGTACTTCTTCATCAGGTCGATGTAGAAGGTGATCGCATCATTCCAGGGCTTGGAATCGACCTGCGGTTTCCAGCTCATGTCGAACCACTGGCCGCCGAAGGTATTGACCATCGTCGACAGGAGCGCCATGTTGTCGCCCCAGCCCGGCTTGCCGCGCAGGCAGACGCCATACATCCCCTTGGCCGGATCATGGATCTTCGCGGCGAATTCGCTGATCTGCTGCCAGGTCGGCTCTTCCGGCATGGCGGCGCCGACGGCATCAGCCAGATCCTTGCGGAACATGGTGAACGAGCTTTCGCCGTAGAACGGGGCGGCATAGAGCTTGCCTTCGACCGACAGACCCGAACGGATCGGCGGCAGGAGGTCATCCACATCGTAATTGGCATCCGGCTTGATTTCCTTCAGCCAGCCTTTCTTGCCCCAGATCGGGGTTTCGTACATGCCGATCGTCATCACGTCGAACTGACCGCCCTTGGTGGCGATGTCGGTGGTGACGCGGGCGCGCAAGACGCCTTCTTCGAGAACCAGCCATTTCAGCTTGATGTCGGGGTTGGCTTGTTCGAAGAACTTGCCGAGTTTCTGCATTTCGACCATCTGACGGTTATTCACGGTCGCGATGACCAGATCCGTCGCGGAGTAAGCCATTCCTGACAACAAGCCAAAGGCCAAAGCCAACGATGCTTTCAGTTTCATGAATCAGTCTCCTTTTGTGGGTTCGGGTTAGAGCCGATGCCAGCAACTCATCGACAAGGCGCAATATATGAGCTTAGTTAGACAAAACTCGATACTTTTGAGTCAGAAATATGTACTTAGTTTCAGGAAAGAGCTAATAGTAACCAGCAAGCCCGGGATATTGTATCGACACTCGCTGCAAAGCGCGTGTTTAGTGATAGATAGTACAGACATGACCAAAAAACAAGGCCGGCAATGCCGGCCCGTGTCGCAAACAACCAATAAGTTTTTGTATTTTCAGTACATTTCTCGATTTATTTGCTTATACCCTAATGCGCGTGTCGTTTAGCCCTTTCCGACTGCTTCCCAGCCCCCGCTCTTCTCGGAGCGGAACAGCGCATCGATCGTCTGCATGTTGCAGATCGCATCTTCGACACCGTATGGCAAGGGCATTTCCCCGCGCACGACGCGCGAGAAGGCTTCGCCTTGCAGCGTGTATTGATCGCAAGGCGGCAGGGTTTCGGTAAGCGCCGACCCATCACCGAGAATGCTGCCATCATCGACAAGAATGCGCGTGGCGGTCATCGGTGGCGCGTTGAAGGGGATCTCGATTTCCAGCCGCTTCTTCGTTCCGACGATCTGCACGCGCTGATGCGGCGCGGACTGCGTCGACACCGTGAAGTCGAGCCGCCGCCCGTTGCCGAAATCGAGCAGGCCACTGACGTTGCGATCGGTCTGGAATTCGGGATCGCGGTCAAAAACAGCGATCGCCCACTGCGGCTCCGCCTCGAAAATGAAACGCGCCGTTGAAATCGGGTAGCAGCCAATGTCATACAGCGCGCCACCACCGATGCCGACCTGATTGCGCACGTTGGCCGGATCGCGGTTGTAGTAAGAGAAGAAGGTCTGGATAGAACGCACTTCGCCCAGTTCGCCGGCACGCACCAGTTCGCGCGCGCGCAGCCACTGTGGATGAAAGCGGACCATGAACGCTTCCATGACATGCACCTTGCCGGCAACCTCGCGCAGCTCCGCCGCCTGCCTGGCATCGATCGCGATCGGCTTTTCGCACAGCACGTGCTTGCCAGCCCGCGCCGCGGCCAGCGTCATCGGCACGTGCAGATGATTGGGCAGCGGGTTGTAGACAGCCTCGATCTCGGGGTCGGCGAGCAGTTCCTCGTAGGAACCGTAGGCACGCTCGATACCCAACTTGTCTGCAGCCTTGCGCGCCGATTCAAGCGAGCGCGAGGCAATGGCGCGAATATCGCACCAGGCGCTTTGCTGCATGGCCGGCAGAACTTTTTGCATTCCGATCGACGCCGTACTGAGAACACCCCACACCACTTTTTTCATGATGACAACCTCATTTACTCGTTCCTGGTTAATGACAG
>JAGNOM010000021.1 GCA_017990155.1 Propionivibrio sp.
CGTGCCGGCGCGGCTACGACATCCGCCCGGCGCGTACGCCGAAACAGCACGGTCTGACCAATTCGCTGGTGCGCCGCATGTACGCCTGGCGCGGTTACCGGACCGAAGCGCACCGTCAGCCGCTCGATGACCCGGATCGCGTCACGCTGGCGGCCTGGCTGTATGACGAAGTCGTCGCGACGCTGACGCTGCGTCGCGATTCACCGAACGGCCTGCTCGCCGATGCGCACTATGCCGACGTCCTCGAAGGCCTGCGGCGACCGGAGCGCGTCGTCTGCGAGGTCTCGCGACTGGCGGTCGACCCGGATTTCAGCTCGCGCGATTTGCTGAGCAACCTGTTCAGCGCGGCGCTTGACTATGGGCGCGAGCATTACTCGGCAAGCGACGCGGTGATGGAAGTCAATCCGCGTCACGTTCGCTATTACCAGCGCTGCCTCGGCTTCCGGCAGCTCGGCGAAGTCCGCCAGTGCTTGCGTGTCGATGCGCCGGCGGTCCTTCTGCATCAGGAGATCGACGGCATCACGATCCCGGATGAGGTGTCACCGCCGGTGGAACGCTCAGGTGATGGAGATAAACCCGCTGCGCTTATCTATACTTGAGTTTCTCGCCACAAAACTGGAGGCCTCACCATGAAAAAGAATGTCCTGACCTTGACCGCTATTGCCTTTGCCGCAAGTAGCCTCGTCGGTTGCGCCAACATGACTGAAACCCAGGGCGACACGGCCAAGGGTGCCGGGATCGGCGCCGTAGCCGGTGCCGTGATTGGCGGTGTCACCGGTGGCGGCAAAGGCGCGGCGGCCGGTGCGGCGATCGGCGCAGCGGCCGGTGCTGGCGGCGGTTATCTGTGGTCGAAGCACATGCAGGAGCAGCGCGCGGCGATGGAAACGGCGACGCAAGGAACCGGTGTGACCGTTTCACAGACGTCGGACAATCAGCTCAAGCTTGAAATCCCGAGCGACATCTCCTTCGACTCCGGTAGCTACCAGATCAAGTCGAACCTGCGCCCGATCCTCGATCGCTTCGCGGTCACGCTGAACCAGAATCCGGTGACCACCGTAAAAATCATTGGCCACACCGATAACCGTGGTTCCGACGCGATCAACAATCCGTTGTCGGTCAATCGCGCCGATGCAACCCGCGACTACCTGGTGACGCGTGGTGTGGCGCTCAACCGCATCGCCATCGACGGTCGCGGCTCGCGCGAGCCGATCGCCAGCAACAATACGGCGGAAGGGCGGACAATGAATCGCCGGGTCGAGATTTTCGTCGCCGAACCGGCGCGTCAATAACCTGAAGATCGCACTTTGGTCACGACGACACGGCAGACGAGGGGAAGGCAAGGGCTTGCGACGTTCTTCTCCGTGTTGCCGTGCTCGCCGTTGAAGTTGACCTCCAGCGCACAGCGGGCGGGTAGTGGTCGCCCTGCGACCGGCTACCGCGCTTCCGGACGATCGACCTGCGGTGTCAGTGTAACCAGCGCCAGCATGGCCACAGCGTGCAGGGTAAGGGCGAACAGTCGCCACAGCGGAATATCGTCACCTTCAATGATGTCTTGCATGATTGGCTCCAGGATGGCGCCAATTTACCGCGCACCGACTGGCGTGTCGGTGCGAAAAGTCACGAACGACGACTATTTCGTGATTGCCTGATTGCGCCCGGAGAACTTGTCGGTCATGCGGAACGCAGCCTCGCCGAGATCGCCAGTGGGCTTTTCAACGCAATAACGATTGACGAAATTTTCGACCGTGCCGCTGGAGATGGCAGAGACCTGCTGGCTCTGGTTGGCGTAGTTATGTCCGGTCAGGACGCCACGAGCCCACGCCAGATAGTTGCCGCGGAGTTCGGCGTCGTCCCTGGACTTGGTCCACGCGCTACACGACATGTCGTCAAAGCCGACGATTTTCACCGGAGCGGCCGATACGCGAGCGGGGGCGACTGCTGCTGCGAGAAGAATTGCAAGAAGCGGCGGTACGAGTTTCGACATCAACTTCCCCTGAGTCTTGGTGGGCGGACGATGAACGGATTCTCGCCGGATTGCCTTCGGTCGTCTAGACGCGATTTTTCGCAGGTACAATTTCGGCTCGATCCCACTAATCTTCAGGCCAATATCCATGACAGGTCATCTCTATATCGTGGCCGCTCCATCGGGGGCGGGGAAAACCACGCTCGTCCGCATGCTGCTCGAGAACGATCCCGGAATCCGCTTGTCCATTTCAACGACGACGCGCCAGCCCCGGCCGGGCGAAGTTGATGGCCGCGAGTATTTCTTTGTGGATGTTCCGAGTTTCCTTGAGCGGGTCAATCAGGGCGAGTTCCTGGAGTGGGCCGAGGTACATGGAAACTACTACGGTACTTCAAAGCGATGGATCGAGGCGGAGATGCAGGCGGGGCGCGATGTGTTGCTTGAAATTGACTGGCAGGGCGCACAGCAGGTGAGGAAGTCGTTCCAGGATGCAATTGGAATATTCATATTGCCGCCGTCGATGGAGGCGCTGAAGGAACGATTGTCCGGCCGCGGCACCGATTCTGCTGAAACGATCGCCCGGCGAATCGCGGCAGCGCAAGACGAGATGCGGCATGCCGACGAATTTGACTATGTTATCATCAACGACGATTTGCAGCAGGCGCTTGACAATCTGACGTCCGTCGTCGGCGCCTCGCGGCTTCAATATCAAACCCAGCGTCAGCGCCATCCTGCGCTGTTCGCGAAACTACTCTGATTTCAGGAAGACACAATGGCACGAGTGACCGTAGACGATTGCATGCAAGCTATTCCCAACCGTTTCCAGATGACCTTGGCAGCGACCTATCGCGCTCGCCAGATCGCCGCCGGCGCGTCGCCCATGGTCGAAGCGGACCGCGACAAGCCGACCGTAATCGCCTTGCGCGAGATGGCGCTGGGCATGTACGGGCTGGAAGTCCTCAATCGCGGTCAGGCCTGATCGCCACCAGCAGGCCCTTGGGTGCGCGACCGTGACCGTGAATCAGGACGCCGAAACTGCAGACGGCCCCGCTGCGCAACCCACGCCTAGTCCCACTGTTTATCAGTTCGAAGATCCGGCCTACCGGGTCTTCGTCGATACCCTGAGCTATCTCCCTCAGGGCGATATCGACCACATCCTCGAAGCGTATTGCTTCAGCGAACAGGCCCATCGCGGCCAGACCCGCCTTTCCGGCGAACCCTACATTACGCATCCCCTGGCCGTCGCCGGCGCACTCGCCGAGTGGCGCATGGATGCGCAGGCCATTGTTGCCGCCCTCCTGCACGACGTGATGGAGGATACGGCGGTCACCAAGTCGGAAATCGCTGATCGGTTCGGCAAGGAAGTCGCCGAGCTCGTCGACGGCTTGTCCAAGCTCGACCGGATTGAATTCCAGTCCTACCAGGATGCGCAAGCGGAGAACTTCCGCAAGATGCTGATGGCCATGGCGCGTGATCTGCGCATCGTGCTGATCAAGCTGGCTGACCGCCGTCACAACCTGGAGACGATGGCGCAGGTGCGGCCCGAGAAGCGCAAGCGCATCGCCAAGGAGACGCTCGAGATCTACGTGCCAATTGCCACGCGGCTCGGCTTGAGCAACATCTCGCGTCATTTGCAGGATCTTTCCTTCAAGCACATCCATCCGATGCGTTTCCGGGTGCTGACGCGGGCGCTGCGGACGGTGCGCGGCAACCGTCGGGAACTGCTGTCGAAAATCCTTGATGGCATTCGCGGCAAGCTACAGGAAGCGAACATCGAGGCTGGTGTCTTTGGCCGTGAAAAAAGCCTGTACTCGATCTATCACAAGATGCTCGACAAGCACCTCAGCTTTTCGCAGGTGCTCGATATCTATGGTTTCCGGGTCATCGTCAAGGACGTTCCGACCTGTTACCTGGCGCTGGGCGCGCTGCATTCGCGCTACAAGCCGGTGCCGGGCAAGTTCAAGGATTACATTGCGATTCCCAAGGGCAACGGCTATCAGTCGCTGCACACGACTCTGATTGGTCCGTACGGCACGCCGATCGAGATCCAGATTCGTACGCAGAGCATGCACCACCTGGCTGAGGAAGGGATTGCCTCGCACTGGTTGTACAAGGATAGCGAGGAGAGCGGCGCCGACTTGCAGGTCAAGATGCACAAGTGGCTGCAATCGCTGCTGGAATTGCAGAGCACGACCAAGGACTCATCCGAGTTTCTCGAGCACGTCAAGGTCGATCTTTTCCCTGACGAGGTCTATGTCTTTACGCCCAAAGGGAAAATCCTGGCACTTCCGCGCGGCGCGACGGTTATCGATTTTGCCTATGCCGTGCACACCGATATCGGGCATCGCTGTGTCGCGGCGCGCATCGACCATGAACTGATCCCGCTGTCTGCCGAATTGTCCAACGGCAACCAGGTCGAGATCATCACGGCACCCAACGCCAACCCGAACCCGGCGTGGCTGAATTATGTGAAAACTGGCCGTGCGCGCAGCAAGATTCGCCAGTTCCTGAAGGCATTGCAGCAGGATGGCTCGAGCGCGCTGGGCGAAAACATGCTGAACCAGGAGCTGCAAGCGCGCGGCGTCGTGCCGTCGGAAATCCCGACCGTGGTCTGGGAGCGCGTGATTCAGGAGTCCGGGAAGAAGACGAAGCGCGAGATCTACGCCGATATCGGCCTTGGCCGGAGTCTGGCGGCTGTCTTCGCCCAGCGCCTCGCCGCGCATGAAGAAGTCCCGCAAACGGAATCGAGCGTTTCGAAGCCGCTGATCATTCGCGGTACCGAGGGCATGGCGATACAACTGGCATCGTGCTGCCAGCCGATTCCAGGCGATCCGATCGTCGGGTTGTTGCGCAAAGGCCAGGGGCTGCGCATCCACACCCATTCGTGCCAGGTCGTCAGGAATTCGCGCAGCACCGAGCCGCAGGATTGGATCCACGTCGAGTGGGAGCCCGATCCGGGACAGCTTTTTGAAACACGCATCCGGGTGACGGCCAAGAATGTGCGCGGCGTCCTTGGGCGCATCGCCACCAGCATTTCGCAGTCTGGCGCGAACATAGCGCACGTCAATATGGACAGCGCCAAGTCAGGCTTTTTTACGGAACTGCATTTCCTCGTCCAGGTCTCTGGACGGCCGCATCTGGCGAATGTGATGCGCGGCTTGCGCCGGATTCCCGATGTCATCCGGATTGCCCGCGAGCAGGAATAGCTTTCGGGTCTGTCCAGAATGTTCGACTGGAGGCGAGTATGGGGTCGGTGAACTATGAAGTTGATGGCCGTGTCGCGATCTTGACGCTCAATCGTCCGGATTCGCTGAACGCCGTCAATCCGGAAATGGTTGCAGGACTGCTCGCGGCGAGTTCGCGTGCCGCCGGCGATTCCGCAGTGCGAGCGGTTGTCGTGCGTGGCGCGGGAAAAAGCTTCATGGCCGGTGGCGACCTTCGTTGGTTTCGCGAGCAGTTGGCGCTGCCTGCGGGACAACGGCAGGCCAGGTTCTCCGAGTTGATCGCGGGTGTGCATGCCTCGATCCTCAACTTCAAGCGCATGGAAAAGCCGGTGGTCGCGGCCGTCCACGGCGCTGTTGCCGGTTTCGGCCTGTCCCTGATGCTGGCCGCCGATCTTGCCCTGGCGGCCGAAGATGCCTATTTCACCCTTGCCTACAGCAATATCGCGCTTTCACCCGATGGCGGTGCGACATGGTCGCTACCACGACATATCGGGTTGAAACGCGCCATGGAGGTCGCCTTGCTTGGCGATCGTTTCGATGCCGGGCGCGCCCTTGACCTGGGTCTGGTGAATCGCGTGGTCGCGAGAGATTTGCTGGAACAGGAAGCGATGGCCTTGGCGACTCGACTTGCAGCGGGGGCGCCCGAAGCGCTTGGGCGGACCAAGCGCCTGATCAGCCAGTCATTTGATCAATCCCTTGAAGACCAGTTGCTCTCCGAGCAAAAGAACTTCGTCGACTGCGCGGGCGAACCCGACTTTGCCGAGGGATTGACCGCATTTTTCGAAAAGCGCAAACCGAGGTTCAGCCAGGGTTGATCGGCCAGAAATGCTGATCGATACGCATTGCCATCTGGATGCGGACGAATTTGACCGCGATCGCGATGCCTTGGTGCTTGCCGCGCGTGCCGCCGGCGTCGGGGCGACCGTCGTTCCTGCCATCGGCCCGGAGAACTGGGTTGCCGTGCGCGACTGCTGCCGTCGGTATCCAGACTGTTTTCCGGCTTACGGCATACACCCGCTTTACATTCAGGGGATCGATGATTCCGTTCTTGATGCCTTGAGGGCGTGGATCGGCGCCGAGTTGCAAGGATCGCTTCCGCCGGTTGCCGTCGGTGAGATTGGTCTCGATGACTTTCTGCCCGGCCAGGATATTGACCGCCAGGAGTTTCTTTTTCTCGAGCAACTAAAGATTGCTCGTGATTTCGATTTGCCCGTTTTGCTGCATGTCCGGCGCGCGGTCGATCGGGTATTGAAATGTCTGCGACGTGTACGGGTTCGCGGCGGGATAGCGCATGCGTTCAATGGCAGCCTGCAACAGGCGAAAGCCTTCGTCGGCCTGAATTTCAAGCTCGGATTGGGCGGCGCCATGACCTATTCGGGGTCGCAGCGCATCCGTCGGCTGGCGACAACACTTCCGATGGGCTCGCTGGTGCTCGAGACAGACGCGCCCGATATCCCGCCAAGCTGGCTTGTCGGCAAACGGAACGCGCCGTCTGAACTGGCCGGAATTGCCGACGCCTTATCGCATTTGCGTGGGTTGTCCAGGGAAGACACGGCACGGGCGACATCGCAAAACGCGTGCGATGTTCTGAAACTGTGCGCTCGTGCCGGTTTGACGTGTTTCGCCCCGGAAGCTTGAAAAATAAAGCGTTAGTGCGACAACTGACCCCGCCAAAAGTTGCCGGGCCAACAAAAAACCGCGATAATCCACGGCTGTTTAGCATCAAAGCACCACCGGAGATATCTTCGGCGGGGTTTACTTGCGCTGGCCGTAGCTGATTCGCGTTAAGCGAGAAAGGATTGAGCGTGGAAATTTTCAAGGCTGATGTAGTAATCGTAGGAGGGGGCGGAGCTGGCTTGCGCGCAGCGATCGCTGTGGCAGAGTCGGATCCGTCGTTAAAGATCGCGCTCGTTTCCAAGGTTTACCCGATGCGTAGCCATACGGTAGCGGCCGAAGGCGGCGCTGCTGGCGTCAAGAAACCGACGGATAGCTTCGATTATCACTTCCATGACACCGTCGGTGGCGGTGACTGGCTGTGCGAGCAGGACGTGGTCGAGTACTTCGTCCAGCAAGCCCCGAAGGAACTGACGCAGCTCGAACATTGGGGCTGCCCGTGGAGCCGTACCGAGGACGGACACGTCAACGTGCGCGCCTTTGGCGGGATGAAGATCGAACGCACGTGGTTTGCGGCCGACAAGACCGGTTTCCACATTCTGCACACCTTGTTCCAGACCTCGATCAAGTACCCGTCGATCAAGCGTTTCGACGAACATTTCTGCGTTGATCTTCTCGAAGAAGACGGCCGCGTCCAGGGCGTTGTGACCATCGAAATGGGCACCGGCGAGTTCCACATGATCGAAGGCAAGTCGGTCATCATCGCGACCGGTGGTGCTGGCCGTGTCTTCCGCGAAAGCACGCTCGGCGGCATCGTGACAGGCGACGGCATGGGCATGGCGTTCCGCCACGGCGTGGCTTTGCGCGACATGGAGTTCGTGCAATATCACCCGACCTGCATGCCGATCACCGGTCTGCTCTTCACCGAGGCTTGCCGCGGCGAAGGCGGTTACCTGGTCAACAAGGACGGCTACCGCTACCTGCAAGACTACGGTCTCGGCCCACTACAAGACAAGCCGAAGAACAAGTACATGGAACTTGGCCCGCGCGACCGCCTAAGCCAGGCCTTCTGGTACGAACAGCAAAAAGGCCGGACCATTGAACACCCGACGCTCGGTTCGGTGGTTCACCTCGATCTGCGCCACCTCGGCGAAGCGTATCTGAAGGAACGTCTGCCGTTGATCTATGAAATGGCTGAAACGTTCATGGGCATTGATCCGGCCAAGGAGCCGATCCCGGTTCGTCCGGGCGTCCACTACACGATGGGCGGGATCAAGACCGATGGAAAGTGTGCCGCGTCGCTGAAGGGGCTCTACGCCATTGGCGAGTGTTCCAGCGTCGGTATCCACGGCGCCAACCGCCTCGGTTCGAACTCGCTGACCGAACTCGTCGTCTTCGGCAAGTTGGCTGGCGACGAAGCTGCGCAACATGCCAAGTCGGTTACGCCCGGCAATTCGGCATCGCTGCTCAAGCAGGCGCAGGAGATCGAACAGCGCGTCACGGCGTTCAAGACCAAGACCGGCGGTACCGAGCGAATCGCAACCATCCGCAAGGAAATGGTTCAGACGATGGAAGACGGCTGCGGCATCTACCGCGTCGAAGAAACCATGCAGAAAACCTGCGACAAGCTGGCTGAACTGCGTGAGCGCTTCAAGAACATCAGCATCGATGACAAGTCCAGTGTCTGGAATACCGATTGGCTTACCGCCATCGAACTGGATTATCAGCTTGATGTGGCACAGACGATGGCTCACTCGGCGATCAACCGCAAGGAATCGCGCGGCGCCCACCAGCGTCTCGATGGTCCTGACCAGGCATACACGCAGCGTGACGACGTCAACTTCCTTAAGCACTCGGAAGCCTACTACGTTCCAGGCAGCGCACCACGCATCGTTCTCGGCGATGTGAAGATCACCAAGTCACAGCCAGCTGCTCGCGTTTACGGCGCAGCCGGTGAAAAAGCAGACCAGGAAAGGAAAGCATCCCATGTCTGAGACCCAGAAAATAATCGAAATCGAGGTTCTGCGCTATTTGCCGGAATCCGACAAGGAACCGCATAGCGAAGTGTATAAAGTCCCTTTCACCGATGACATGTCGGTGTTGCAAGGGGCCCAGTACATCAAGGACAACTTCGATGGTTCGCTGACCTACCGCTGGTCGTGCCGGATGGCGATCTGCGGCAGTTGCGGCATGATGATCAACGGCATTCCGAAGCTTTCCTGCGAAACCTTCATCCGCGATTACTATCCGAACCGCATCTCGATCGAGGCGCTGGCGAACTTCCCGATCGAGAAGGACCTGGTTGTCGACTTGTCCGGCTTCATCGAAAAGCTTGAGAGCATTCAGCCTTACATCATTCCGAAAGAGCCGCGTACGCTGGAGCAGGGCGAGTACATTCAAACCCCGGCGCAGTTCGCCGAGTACATTCAATTTACGTCCTGTATCAACTGCACGCTCTGCTACGCGGCTTGTCCGCAGGTCGGTTTGAATCCCGACTTCATCGGACCGGGCGCGATGGCTCTGCTGCACCGCTACAACATGGACTCGCGTGATGGCGGCCAGGCGCAGCGGATGGAGCTCGTCGCTTCGGAAGAAGGCGTCTATAACTGTAGCGCCGTCGGCTACTGCTCTGAAGTCTGTCCGAAGCACGTCGATCCGGGTAACGCGGTCAACGTCAATAAAATCAACGCAGCGAAGGATTACTTCCTGCGCTTCCTGTCGTCGAAAGGGGGTTCCAAGTGAGCAAGCGTCGTCCCTATGTCCGTTCAATGGACGGATGGTGGAAGAAAAATCCCTTCTACGTCGAATACATGGTTCACGAAGGTACCGCGCTGTTCGTAGCGGCCTATGCGATTACGCTGCTGGTTGGTCTGGTCCGTCTGGGTCAAGGCGAAGCAGCCTGGAACGGCTGGCTGGCTGCGATGCAGAATCCGCTGTCGGTTGTGTGCCATCTGGCAATCCTGGTGGCCATCGCTTACCACGCATTTACATGGTTCAAGCTGTTTCCGCTGACCATGCCGCCGATCGTCGTCAATGGCAAGCGCGTCGAGCCGGGTATCGTGGTCGGTAGCGGATGGACGGCTGCTGTGGTGGTTGGCTTGGCTCTGCTTGGACTGGTTTGGAGGATTGCAGCATGAAGACTCGTAAGCGCTCCAACGCGCCGATTTTCTGGGGCCTGTTTGGCGCAGGCGGCATGATCGCAGCTCTGGTTGGACCGATGCTGGTGTTCATCACCGGGATCGCTGTCCCGCTGGGAATCCTGTTGCCGGCCGACACGATGAGCTATCCGAAGATGATGGCCTTTGCCCAGAATTTCATCGGCAAGGGTTTCATCTTCGTCGTGATTTCGCTGTTCCTCTGGCATGCCGCGCACCGTATCTTCCACTCGCTGCATGAGATCGGTATTCATGCCGGGTTTGGTGCGAAGCTGCTCTGCTATGGCGTAGCCTTTGTTGCGACGGTGATTTCGGCCGTGGTTCTCCTTGGCCTCGGGTTCTAAGCACTGAAAACCAACTAGAGTCGGAACTTGTTTCCGTCTCGAACCAATAGACGGTTCGGAAGAAGCTACCAGGATTGGCCTCAGGCCACTTGCTTACCTTCTCCGAACCGTTTTCCTTTTGGTGGTTTTAGAAACCCCTTCTTTGCTGCACCGTGCAGGAAAGCGGGGCGACTTCGGGTACGCTTGCACTGGTCAATAGCATCGGGTCCGCCCGGAAGTTGAGGGATACGTGAAGCTTCGCGAAAGCAACATTGAAAAGCTCGATCAGGGAATATTCGACGCACTGATCGTCGGCGGCGGAATCAATGGCGCGGTGGCTGCGGCGTCGCTTTCGGGCAAAGGCGCGAAGGTTGCGCTGATCGAGCAGCGCGACTTCGCAGGTTTTACCAGCCAGCAGTCGAGCAATCTCGCCTGGGGCGGCATCAAATACCTCGAAAGTCGCGACTTTCGCTTGGTACGCGAGTTGTGCCTGAGCAGGAATCACCTGATCCAGAACTATCCGTCGCGAGTCGAGGAGATACGTTTCTTCTCGTCGATCGAGGAAGGTTTTCGCTTTCCTCCACGTTTCATCTGGTTGGGTACCTGGCTGTACTGGCTGTTCGGTAGCGGCTTTACCGCGCTTCCACGTTGGCTATCGAAGCGTGCCGTCGATCGCGAAGAGCCTGTAGTGAGCACGCGCAATTACTCGGGGGCCTTCGAGTACTCGGACGCCTACCTGCACGACAACGACGCGCGATTCGTTTTCCAGTTCATCCGCTCGGCCATGGACCGTGGTTGTATTGCCAGCAATTACGTCGAGTCGATGGGGGCCAGACGCGTAGACGGAAACTGGATCACGACGGCGCGCGACCTGATTTCCGGACAAGATCTGCAAGTTCGCTCGCGCGTGCTGATCAATGCGGCCGGGCCGTTCGTCGATGATCACAACACGGCAACCGGAGAAATCACCGAGCACCGGCATGTGTTCTCGAAGGGGATTCATCTGATCGTTCCCCAGATCACCCCGAACCACCGGATACTGACCTTCTTCGCCGACGATGGCCGCCTGTTCTTTGTCATCCCGATGGGTGTCAGAACCTGCGTTGGCACGACGGATACGCGAGTCGATTCGCCGTACGTTGACGTGACTGACGAAGACCGCGACTTCGTTCTCGACAACATCAACAAGCGCTTGAATCTTCCACGACCGCTACGACGCGATGACATCATTGCCGAGCGCTGCGGAGTCAGGCCGTTGGTCATCAAGCAGGGGAAAGGCGGTGGCGAGGAGCGCGACTGGCTTCAGATGTCTCGTCGTCACGAGATCGACGTCAATCCCGAAACAGCCCACTTGAGCATCTTCGGCGGCAAGCTGACGGATTGCGTCAATGTAGGCAACGAGGTCTCAAGTATCGTTGCCCACCTTGGGGTCGCTCTTTCGTATCCGGACTACAAATGGTATGGCGAGCCGCACGCATCGGTCCGCGAGGAGTACATGCATCAGGCGCGGCTGATGAATCTCGACGGCTATACGTCACCCAAGTCGATCGAGACGTTGAGCAGCCGCCTGTGGCGGCGTTATGACCAACAGGCGTTCGAACTGCTTGCCGACATCCGCGAAGACCCGCGTCAGGCGGAGGTTTTGATCAAGGGCACCGATTACATCCGTTGTGAAATCAGGCTGGCCAAGCGCCAGGAAATGATCACCAAACTCGAGGACTTCCTGCGTCGCCGGTCGAAAATCGCCCTCGTCGTAAGGCGAGAAGACATCCGGAAGGCGTCCGGCTTGATGGAGGCCTGCGAGATACTTTTCGGAGACCAGGCGCAGGAAAAGTTCGACGAGTACTTCGCCGAAAACCCGGTTTGAGGCATGACGGCCTGCAGCACTCCCGCAGTGGTTGGACGGACGAGAAAAAGCCCCGGAACCGGTGACGGTCGCGGGGCCAAGTTCATCACCCGAAAGCTACTGGAGGAGGGAGGTTTACCACGCCTCCCCCGTCTCCTCAGGCTGTTGAACAGCACGGCTCTCCCTGGCTTGCGCCGCCGTGCGACCTCGAATCAAGGAGCAACCCCTCCCAGCAAACGCGTGAAAATAATGCCGATCGCTGTCGCGCCCGCGTCCGGAAACGAGATGCTGCGGTCGCCGACGTAACTGGCGCGCCCCTTTGTAGCGGCGATCAACTTGGTGCTTTCGCCCCCAGCGACGGCAGCAGCGGCCGACTTGGGCAGGGCCACCGCAAACGATTCGCCGGCAGCGCCACTGGCTTTGATCGACTCGACGGCAGGAATCAGCGCATCCAGGAGTGTCTTGTCGCCAAGCTTCGCTCCACCTCGCTTTTGAACGGCATCGATCGCCGCCTGCACCATCTCGCCGGTCTCGGCCAGGGTCAGCGTCTCTTTGCCCTGGGCGTATCGGCCCATGGCGCGAAACGCTGAACCCCAGATCGGACCCGACGCTCCGCCGCAGTGCTCGGTGATGATCATTCCGCAGTCCTTCAGAAAGGCGCCAATGTCCTCCTGGCTGTGGTTGGCCCACTCAGCCTTGACGACTTTGAAACCCTTCGCAAGCGACATGCCGAAGTCACCATCACCTGCGACAGAATCGAGCTCGCAGAACGGCACTTCGTTTTCGATGATGATGTCGCACATCACGGCTACAGTGCGAACCACCTGCTCTTTTGTGAACGTTTCCATGCAATTACCTCGCTATTACCTCAGATTTTCAGCGCCGGCGTATCGGCTGCGGCATCGAGCAAGGCCTTGGTCTGTGCATCCAGACGCAGGATCGAGATCGATGCTCCCGCCATGTCGATCGCCGTCATGAAATTCCCGACGAAGGTGCGATAGATCTTCAGGCCCTTCGCTTCAACGCACGATGCGACCGTGTTGTTGAGCAGGTACAACTCCTGAAGCGGGGTGGCACCCAGCCCGTTGATCATGACCGCAACCTCTTCCCCGGCAACGAACGGCACGTCGGCAACGATCTGATTGACCATGCGCTCCGCGAGCTCGTTGGCCGTCGGCAGTTTTTCACGAGCGATCCCCGGCTCGCCGTGGATGCCAACGCCGAACTCGATTTCGTCTTCGGCGAGCGAGAACGTTGGCGAACCCTTGGCCGGAACAGTGCAAGAGTTCAGGGCAAAGCCGAGGCTGCGGACATTGGCGATCACCTTCTCGGCAACGGCCTTGACCTCATCGAGCGACTGTCCCTGTTCGGCTGCGGCGCCGGCGATCTTATGCACAAAGATCGTGCCCGCGACGCCGCGACGGCCAACGGTGTAGAGGCTATCCTTCACCGCCACGTCGTCATTGACATACACGCGGGCGACCTTGATGCCTTCTTCTTCCTCGGCCATTTCGGCTGCGGCATCGAAGTTCATGCAGTCGCCGGAGTAGTTCTTGACGATCAGCAGCGTGCCTTTTTCGCTCTGCGTTTCGAGAATCGCGTTGAACACCTGGATCGTTGAGGGCGAGGCAAAGACATCGCCACAGACCGCTGCGTCGAGCATGCCGGTACCGACGAAACCGCCGTGAGCCGGCTCGTGCCCGCTACCGCCACCGGAAATCAGGCTGACCTTCTGCTTGTTGACCTTCGCCCGGCTGATGATCTTGAACTTCCGGTTGAACGCCAACTGGGTCGGATGCGCCTTGATCATTCCCTCGCACATCTCGATCACAAGGTCTTCGGCCTTGTTGAGAATCTTCTTCATCAGTGAGCTCCCAGCTTATCGGCAGCGAAGATTGCGCCACAGACCATGTCGGCCGTGACCGGGAACGGCATGTTGTGGATCGTCTCGCCTTCAGCGGTAGCGCCGACTGCAACTTTCATGACCTTCTCCGGCGTCACTTCCTTCACGCCGAGGTCGGCGAGGCAGGTTGGCAGACCGACGGACTGGCAGTACTTGATCGTGCAATCGAGTTCTTCCTGCGGGGCGTTTTCGAGAACCAGTTGAACGATCGCGCCGAACGCGACTTTTTCGCCATGGAAGAAGTGGTGTGTTTCCTCAAGCACCGTGAGGCCGTTGTGGATCGAGTGGCAGGCGGCGAGACCGGAGCTTTCAAAACCGAGGCCCGAAAGCAGGATGTTGGCTTCGACGATGTTTTCGAGCGCCATCGTTACAACGTTGGCTTCGCAAGCGGCCTTGGCCTTGAGCGAGTCCTCAAACAGTGTGTCGTAGCAGAGTTTGGCGATGGCGTTGGCGGCCATCGTGCTGTTGCCGTGCGAGGCGTTCTTGGCGAACGACTTGGCGCAGGCGCGGGCTTCGATCCATGTTGAGAGTGCATCGCCCATGCCGGCGACGAGGAAGCGGACCGGGGCTTTGGCGATGACGCCGGTATCGACGAGCACCAGATTCGGGTTGCTACGGAAGAAGAAGTACTCTTCGAACTCGCCCTTTTCGGTGTAGATCACGGCCAGCGCGCTGCAGGGCGCGTCGGTCGAAGCGATGGTCGGAACGATGATGACCGGCTTGTTGGTAAGGTGTGCGACCGCCTTGGCTGTGTCCAGCGATTTGCCGCCGCCGAGGCCAATGATGACGTCGGAGCCCTTCTCATCGGCCACCGCCTTCAGGCGTTTGACTTCGGCCCAGCTGCACTCAAGGTTGAAACCGCCGGCTTCAAGCGTGAATGCGGCGCGCTTTTGTGCTTCATCCAGCAGTGACTGCACGCGTCCCTGGTCATCCTTGGAGGCGATCAAGAGCGCCTTGGTGCCGAAGGCCTGAACGTATTCACCCAGATTGCACAGTTCGTTTTCGCCCTGAACATATTTCGACGGGGAGATCATTACCTTTTTCATGTTTTGCTTCCTTTCAGTTCGTAATTTTGAAAAATGCCTACCTAAATTCGGGTTAGCCCGTCCGGTGGATGAGCGCAGCGCCTCTCACTAGGGACCGAAAACGCTTGGCTTTCGCTTGGCCGCAATTGCTGCTACGTTCCGATGCGATCGGGTGAGCGCGTGGCGCACGCTGGATAACCGCACTGATTGATCAATTCTCCGTTGTCGGCCCCGGCCTCAAGAGGTCGGAGCCGATGTAGCTACGTTAGAAAAACATGCTGATTTCGATTAGCGAACCTTGCCGGCTTTCCAGGCGTTCAACAGCGCGTCATAGGCAATCGTTTCGCCCTTGACCTTTTCGTTGTCGAGCTTCTTCCATGGTGCGTGCTCAGTGCTCAGCCACTTGTTGGGATCGCCCTTCGGATTCAACTTCGGTGCGCAACGGGCCATGCCGGCGCGCTCGAGGCGAGCCATGACCTGATCCATTTCCTCGGCCAAGTTATCCATCGCCGCTTGCGGGGTCTTTTCGCCGGTTACAGCGACGGCGACGTTCTTCCACCAGAGTTGGGCCAGCTTCGGATAATCCGGCACGTTCGTTCCGGTCGGCGTCCAGGCAACGCGTGCCGGGCTACGATAGAACTCGACCAGACCACCCAGTTTCGGCGCCATTTCGGTCATCGCCGCCGACTGGATGTCGGACTCGCGGATCGGGGTCAGGCCGACGATCGTCTTCTTCAACGATGTTGACTTGGCCGTCACGAACTGCGCGTAGAGCCAGGCGCCAGCCGTTCTGTTGGCATCATGCCCTTCGAAGAAGGACCACGAGCCGACATCCTGGTAGCCGTTCTGCATGCCTTGCTTCCAGTACGGTCCGTTCGGGCCGGGAGCCATGCGCCACTTCGGCGTGCCGTCCTCGTTAACAACCGGCAGACCCGGCTTGGTCATGTCAGCGGTGAAGGCGGTGTACCAGAAGATCTGCTGAGCGATCTGGCCTTGCGCAGGAACCGGGCCGGATTCGCCGAAGGTCATGCCTGTGGCTTCCTTCGGAGCGTACTTCTTCATCCAGTCGACGTACTTGGTGAGCGCGTAGACGGCTGCGGGTGAATTGGTCGCACCGCCGCGGGCCGTCGAAGCACCTTGCGGGTTGCAGCCGTCAGCCGAAGCGCGGATACCCCACTCGTCGATCGGCTTGCCGTTCGGGATGCCAATATCTGCGGTGCCGGCCATCGACAGCCATGCATCGGTAAAGCGCCAGCCCAGCGACGGATCCTTCTTGCCGTAGTCCATGTGACCATAAATCGGCTTGCCGTCGACCGTCTTCACGTCGTTGGTGAAGAACTCGGCGATGTCTTCATAAGCGCTCCAGTTCAGCGGAACACCAAGGTCATAGCCGTACTTGGCCTTGAACTTGTCCTTGATTTCCGGGCGGGCAAACAGGTCGGCACGGAACCAGTACAGATTGGCGAACTGCTGGTCAGGCAACTGATACATCTTGCCGTCCGGCGCGGTCGTGAAGCTCGTGCCGATGAAGTCCTTGATGTCGAGGCCGGGGTTTGTGAACTCCTTGCCCTTGCCGGCCATGTAGTCGGTCAGGTTCATCATCTTGCCGTAGCGATAGTGCGTACCGATCAAATCGGAGTCGCTGATCCAGCCGTCGTAGATCGATTTTCCGGACTGCATTGAGGTCTGCAGTTTTTCAACCACGTCGCCTTCCTGAATCAGGTCGTGTTTCAAGTTGATGCCGGTGATTTCGGAGAAGGCCTTGGCCAGAACCTTGGATTCGTACTCGTGCGTCGTGATGGTTTCCGAAACCACCTGAATTTCAGTAACGCCTTTGGCCTTTAGCTTGGCGGCGGCATCGATGAACCACTTCATTTCGGCCATTTGCTCATCCTTCGACAGCGTCGAAGGTTGAAACTCGTTGTCGATCCACTTCTTGGCTGCGGCTTCATCCGCCCAGGCTTGTCCGGTCAGAGCACATGCGATAGCGACTGATAATACGGAAAATCGTAGTTTCACAATCAATCTCCTCAGAAGTTTATGTAATGA
>JAGNOM010000202.1 GCA_017990155.1 Propionivibrio sp.
TTAATACCGGTCCTCAGCCTCGGCGGGTGGGATGTAACCGATGGGCTCAAGGAGTCGCTGATGGTTGAACCAGGTCACCCATTCGAGGGTGGCGAGTTCGAGAGACTCCACCGTTTTCCAGGGCGCCCGGCGATGGATCAGTTCAGCCTTGTACAAACCGTTGATGGTTTCAGCCAGCGCATTGTCGTAGCTGTCGCCCTTGCTGCCGACGGAAGGTTCGATGCCAGCCTCAGCCAGTCGCTGGCGACCGCTGGCACTGATCCGCTAACACTGGTCTATGCCGGTTCGGCCCGCACGCTGATGGGGCGCGAGGCGCGTGATCCGGCAACCGCCGGACGCCTCTCCTGGCGGGAAATTCTCAGTGACTAGGAAATCCAAATGAATATCAAAAGAAACTCCGGGGGCTTCACATTGGTCGAGCTGATGATCGTCGTCGCCATCATCGGCATCCTCGCCGCGATTGCCTACCCGAACTATTCGGAGTACGTGCAGCGCAGCCGTCGAGCTGATGCCAAGGCGGCAATCATGGCGCAGGGCCAGTTCATGGAGCGCTATTACACGGAGAACATGAACTACAACGGGGCGCCACTAGACAAGACGGCTTCGCCCGAGGGCTACTACACTATTGCCTTTGACACAGCCCCTACGAGTGGAACCGCATGTAGCGCGACGGAAAATTCCAACGCGACGAACACTGCTTACCGCATCTGTGCAACCCCCACCGGCGCTCAATCCTCAGACTCGTGTGGAACCTTCTCGCTCAACCAGAAGGGAGAGCAAACGCCAACGACGAGTGGCTGTTGGTAGGCTGGTGATTGCCAGCTAAAACACGAGACAGCGTTGCGTCAGGAAACCCGCGCGGCATCAATCCAGCCGCGCCAGCTTCGACTTCGCCAGCGGCGGATTCTTCGCGAAGTACTTGCGGATGCCGCTGATGATGGCGTCGGCCATCTTGTCCTGATAGGCGTTATCGTTCAGCCGCTTTTCTTCTTGGGGATTCGAGATGAAGGCGGTTTCAATGAGGATTGAGGGGATATCCGGCGCCTTGAGCACGGCAAAGCCGGCCTGTTCGACGTTTTCCTTGTGCAGCCGGTTGATGCCGCCGATTTCATTCAGGACGGCTTTGCCCAACTTGAGACTGTCGCTGATCGTTGCGGTCTGCGATAAATCAAGGAGGGTACGAGCCAGCATCGGGTCTTTGACGTCGAGATTGACGCCGCCGACGAGGTCGGCCGCGTTTTCCTTTTGCGCCAGATAGCGGGCTGCCGAACTTGAGGCACCACTTTCCGACAAGGCAAAGACGGAGGAGCCGTTGGCGTCGGGACGCGTGAAGGCGTCAGCATGGATCGAAATGAACAGGTCGGACTGAATGCGGCGCGCTTTCTGCACGCGGTTCTGCAACGGAACGAAGAAGTCGGTATCGCGCGTCAGTACCGCGCGCATGTTCGGCTCGGCGTCGATCTTGGCTTTCAGGCGCTTGGCCACCGCCAGCGTCACATGCTTTTCGTAACTTCCGCCACGCCCGACTGCCCCGGGGTCTTCGCCACCGTGCCCCGGGTCCAGCGTGATCGTGACCAGTCGATCGACGATCGGCTTGCCCTGGTTTGACCGCTCCGAGCGGATATCGACGACAGCATCCGGTTTCTGTTCAATGACCGTCGACAAATCGTCGCCGAGCGCCTCATTCTTTGCCAGCAACTGGAGCATGGGATCGGGCGGCACCAGCGGATAAACATCTAGAACCAGGCGATGTCCGTAATTGCCGACCGGAGCCAATTCGAAAACCTGCGGTTTGACCTCGTTTTTGAGCTCCATGACCAATCGCACGACGCCGGGTTTGAAGCGACCGGCACGCAGCAACTTGATGTTGGGATCGTCGGGTGCAATCTTGCTGGAGAGTTGTTCGAGAACCCGGTTGAATTCGATCCCTTCGAGATCGACGACCAGACGTTCCGGGTCCTTGACCGTGAAATGCGTGAATTTCAGCCGTTCACTGTGCTCGATGGCGACGCGCGTATAGTCCTCGGCCGGCCAGACTCTGACGGCCAGTATCCCCTTGCCCGGACTGATCGCTGCGCGCCCAACCGGAGAAACGAGCATGCACAACGACGCTCCGGCAAACCGTATCAGTTCCCGGCGAGTAACCGACAGCTTTTGATCGCGTTCACGCATCGCAGGCCCGCCTCTGTTCGTGCATGCAGCTCAAGAATGCGCCCGGCACCGACGCCGTCCTGCCCATCCGCGGCAAATCGAAAGACAAGTTCGAGATCGGGTTCTGGAACATAAGCTGCCGCTTTTTCGGGCCACTCCACCAGACACATTGAATCGTCCCGAAAATACTCACCGAGCCCTGCATCCTCAAACTCTTGTGCCTCATTGAATCGATAAAAATCAAAGTGATACAAGTATATGCTCGAAACCACGTAAACTTCAACCAGCGCATAGGTAGGGCTTTTCACCGGGCCGGCGTGTCCGAAGGCTCGCAGTACGGCGCGCACAAGCGTGGTTTTCCCTGCCCCAAGATCGCCATCCAGCCAGACAACCATCCCGGGAACCAGTAACGGCGCCAGTTCCCGCCCGAGCGCAATGGTCGCGTTCTCGTCGGGAATCGTCAGCGTCAGGATCGCTTCTTGGCAAAGCGGACTATGATTGGATTTATGCAAGGAATGAACTCCGATACCGATGCTTCGGCGACTCAAACGTCAAACGCGGTCGACTTTTCTGCGTTGGTGGGGCAAATCAAACAGTGGGGGCTCAAACTGGGCTTTTCCGGCATCGGCATCACCCGAGCCGACACGTCGGAGGCGGCACCGGGCCTCGAGCGCTGGCTGGCGCTAGGCCGCCACGGCGGGATGGATTATATGGCCAAACACGCGCCCTTGCGGGTATCTCCCGACCTCCTTGTTCCCGGTACGCTATCCATCATTTCAGTGCGCCTGCCCTACTGGCAAACCGGCACAGAAAGTGAGCGGGTACTCGCTGACGAGCACCTTGCCTACATCTCGCGCTATGCGCTCGGCCGGGATTACCACAAGACGATTCGACAGCGGCTGCAGAAACTCGCTGATCAAATCGGCGCGCAAGTTCAGGACGTTGCACCGGGGTTTGACTTCGCATTTCGCGCGTTTTCCGATTCCGCGCCGGTGCTTGAAGTCGAATTCGCGCGCCAATCAGGCATCGCGTGGCGCGGCAAGCACACGCTGTCGCTCACGCGCGAGGGCTCCTGGCACTTTCTTGGAGAAATCTACACCAACCTGCCGTTGCCGCCCGACGCACCGATCCAACAACACTGCGGGACGTGTCGCCGCTGCATCGACGCCTGCCCGACCGCAGCGATCGTCGCGCCGTACGAAGTCGATGCCCGCCTGTGCATTTCTTACCTGACCATCGAGCTTTCCGGCCCGATCCCCGTCGATCTTCGCCCGTTGATCGGAAACAGGATCTATGGCTGCGACGACTGTCAGTTGTGTTGCCCGTGGAACGCCTTTGCCAGCCTCGGTGATCCGGACTTCGCTGTTCGAAACGGACTCGATTCTGCGCCGCTCACGGAGCTGTTCGCCTGGACTGAACAAGACTTCAACGACCGCCTCGCCGGCAGCCCGATTCGACGCATCGGCCACGAACGCTGGCTGCGCAATATTGCCGTAGCGCTTGGCAACTCAATTGCGGAACCAGCCACGTTTACAGCACTGGAAGCGCGCCGGGATGATCCGTCAGCGCTTGTTCGCGAGCATGTAAGCTGGGCGATCGCGCGTCTTCACGCGACGGCCTACTGAAGGGCGTTACCGCATGGAGCGCCATTGGCGCCGCTCATCATTTCTTCTTGATTTCCTTGTGTTTCTGGATAGTATTGAAATCGTGTGATTCGTCGATTTTTTGTGCACTATTTCACAGAATTTCAGCGAACGTTGCCGGGCCGTTGCACTGATCCGGTTTCTGAAACAAGGCAAACCCGTCGAAAGGCGGCGACGCAAAATCTCCGACCTAACGCCCAATTCCACACTGATTGGACACGGCAGCGGGATTACCAGAATGCGGGGTTAAGATGTTTTTCCTGTTCGAACGACTCGTGCTTCAGCGGCTCCTCAAGTCGATTGCTTCTCTCTTCGCCGCGCCCACGCCCAATCCGCACGAATTGCGTCCTGTGCTTGTCCGTGCGGCTCGCCATCCGACGCGACACAATAGATACCCGCCGAGAAGACCATGAGCCAGTCATCTTCCGGGCCATCGTCGAATCGGGTCGTCGCGCTCAGCGGTCTTGGGCGTAGCCGTAATCCGGGGTACCGAATCCTTGTCGATTGCCGCGATCAGCTGGTTGCTCGCCTGTGCAACTGGCTGCGCGATCTCGCCACACCGATTTCCGAGGAACTCTTCGTTCTTGCCGATTCAGCACACAATCGATTGCTGCAGACGCGCTATCTCGATCTGCGTGCCGATATTGAGAAGGAGTGGCCCCATTTCGTCGAAACGTTCCGGCGCGAGTTGTCGACTGCGGCCGAACGCTGCCAGGATCAGGAAAGTCCAAAAGTTGGCGGTCAGACGGCAGCGCTTGAAATTCCGGATTTCGAAGGACTCCAGCTGGTCGATGACGATGACCTGTCCGAGCATATCGTCATCCGGGAATTCGCCGCCCAGCTATCCGAGACCTGCAACGATGAGCTCTACGCGCTCACCCGCCGGGTCGCCGCTTTGCTCGGTCACGACGAACAACTCGACTCGGCCAATCCCTTCTCGCCAAAAATCGTTTGCGACGCGTTGTCAGACGCCTGCGCGACGATGGGAACCGAGGCACAGTCGCGCTTGCTGCTCTTGCGCCGTATCGAGCGCCATCTGCATGTCGGATTGCCAAAGGTCTATCAGCAGATCAACGCCTACCTGATCGAACGTGGCATCCTGCCCGATCTTAAACGCTCATTTGGTCGCGGCTCGGTGGCGGCCGACGCGAAAAGCACCGTTTCCTCGCCTACGAACCCGAGTACAGCGGCACCGAGCACCGCGCCCGATGCGCCGGCCATTTCAGGCAATGAGATACTGAACGCCCTTCAGCGCATCGCCCAACTGCGGTCGGGTTTTGTTCCGTCGGCGACGTCACGCGGACCCGGCATCGATCAGGCCGCTTTGAACCAGTTGTTGCTGTCGTCGCTTAACGAGTTACAGCATGCGCCGGCCATCGAAGCCGGCAACGTGATCGTCAACCAGGTGCGCATGGTCCGTGAATCGGACAGCGCGAAGCAGGTCGGCGGGCTCGAAGCGGTGACGATCGACATCGTCGCCATGCTCTTCGACTTCATTTTCGACGACATCCACGTTCCTGTCGCCATCAAGGCACTGCTGAGTCGGCTACAAATCCCGGTGCTCAAGGTGGCCATGCTCAACCCCGGCTTTTTTGCCGACCGGCAGCATCCGACCCGTCGCTTCCTTGGCAGTGTTTCCGGCGTCGCCATTCGCTGGGGGAACTCGGTCGATGAAGCCGATCCTTTCTATCGCAAGCTTGCCGACCTCGTGGATCGCATCCAGAGCGAGTTCGAGAACGACGTCGAGATCTTTGGAACGGCGCTGAGCGAACTTGAAGGGTTTGTCAGGGAACACGAAAGTGATGAAGACAGCACCACGCTGACGGCGGCGAATGTCGTCATCCAGCGCGAACTCGAGGCCGAAGCCTTGGAGCGCGCGGAAAGGGCGGTTCGCAACTTCCTGACGCAGAACACCTTGGCGCCTCTGATCGAAGCTTTTCTGAAGAATTACTGGGTCGACGTCCTGCGCCACA
>JAGNOM010000203.1 GCA_017990155.1 Propionivibrio sp.
CCGGGCCGGCGCAGCTGCGCACGCCGAACGGGCCGGGAACGCTGCCGCTGGCGGCGCGCTCGTCGCGCATCGTCAAGGGCCATCCGGAGGGCTTCCCGGAAGCGTTTGCCAATCTCTACTCCGACGCCGCCGAAGCCATCGCCGCGCGCCGTGCCGGTAGCGCGCCCGATCCGCTGGCGCTGCATTTCCCGAATGCGCACGACGGCTTGCTTGGCGTTCGCTTTGCCGCTGCCGTGGTGCAATCCGGTGCCGCCAACGGCGCCTGGGTCAGGGTCGAAACAATGGCATAGCAAGGCCGGCTTCCACGCAGCTCTTTGTCATGAAGATATGGCTTAAGTAATAGTCACACAAGGGTAAATCGCTGTAAAAGGAACGCCGTTCGATCTACTCAGGTGCGTGGTTCTGAATTAGAGTGTCGGGTGTTCTTTTTTCAGCTGTCCCTGGCGAACGAATTTCCCTGGTGCCAGGCTTGGCGTGCGTGAGGTGCTCGAAAAAATGGAGAAGATGGAGAAGGTCCGCCGGATTCTGGTGCTCGACGGCTCGCGCGTGGTGCGCGCGACCTTGAGCAAGCATCTGAAGGAAGATTTTGAAGTCATCGAAGAATCGAGCGGCGAGTCTGCCTGGCAGACCTTGATGCTTGATGCGGGCATCTCGGCCGTGATTTCCGGTATCCATCCCTTGAAGCTCGATGCGCACGACCTGCTCGCGCGCTTGCGTGCCAGCTCGATTCGGCGGCTTCAAAACATCCCCTTCATCCTCATCGTCTCCGACCTCGACAACAAGGTCGAGCGCGACGCCGACCGGGCCAGCGGCGTCGCCGGGTTCATCACCAAGACGATGAACCGATCGGCGATGCTCGCGGCGCTGAATGGCTTTATTCATCCGCACGGAGAAAAGCGGACGGTGCGTGACGGAAAACTTGCGCTGGTCGAAACCGCTCCGTGCTCGAAGACGGACCCGTCCGCACTCGGTGTGGCGCCGGATCTGGTGATCGAGCCGGCGGCCGCCGAAACTGCGAACCAACCGCAGTCGCGCGATCGTTTCAACTCGGTGCTGTCGAAACTGGTGCTCGCCGATCCGCTGGGCCAAGCCGTCTGCATCCTCGTCTTTCGCATCGATAACCGCGCGGCGCTGATCGAGCGGTTTGGCGAAGATGTCGCGGCGCTGATCGGCGCCCGCTTTGCCAAACTGCTGATGTCGAAGGTCGGACCGCACGATCAGGTTGGCCACTGCGTTGGCGATCGCCTGGCCATCGTTTCGCACGACGTCGATCTCAAGCAGGGCGAGCGTTTTGGCAAGCAGGTCTGCCGGAGCCTGGTCTCGGGCCAGATCACGATTCGTGGTCAGAAGGTGAAGTTGACCGCCAGCGTCGGCGTGGCGAGTACCTCGGACGACAAGGTGTCGCGTGGCAACGAACTGTATACGCTCGCCGATCAACGCCTGAATCAGGCGCTCGTTTGCGGCGGCAATACGGTCGCCATCGAGTACAAGGCGGCGTGCCCTTTGCACTGTCGTGACCGGAACACGGCGAAACTGATCGAAGCGCTGGTGACACCGCAGGAAGCCGCGATCCGCGTCAATCTCGGGACCATCGGCCTCAAGATTCTGCCCATCCTGCGCGCGATGAACCAGGAAATGTCGCTCGGGCTGTCGCTGACCGAAATCGAGCAGCAGCTGGAGAAACGTGCCGAGCGCGAGCGCGCCACGGTCTGACCGCGCTTCGCTTGCCGCCGTAATACCGCTCCGGTGATCAGCGTTCGAGCGGCGAGTCGGGATCGGGCGGACTGTCCGATGTCAAAGGCGGTAGCGCGAGATGGACTTCTTCGGCCACGATCCCCTGGTTGCTGACCGGCCACGGCGGACGGCCACAACCGATGCAATAGCCCGTATCCGGATCGTTCATGCAGATTCCGACGCAGGGATAGTCGGCTTCGAGGTAGGTCATGGCGCGGACGCTCCAAACTCTTCGCGCCGGCGAGCGGCTGAGGCGACGATCACGCGCTTCTCCGCGTTCGATACGCGGCTCCACGCCGCAATTTCATCGAGCGAGCGATAGCATCCACGGCAGAAACGCTCGTCCCGGTCGAGCTGGCAGAGGTTGATGCACGGCGAGGGTACGTAATCCTGAGTGTTCTGGAACATGAACGCGTCGCGAAGAATCCGTTGAATATGCTGGTCTGACAGCCGTCAGACGATCCAGTTCGGTTTGCGTTTTTCGAGGAAGGCAGCCAGCCCTTCACGCCCCTCCGGGGTGGTGCGAACGATCGCCGTCCGTTGCGTCGTTTCTTCGATCGTCGCGTCGTCGATCGGCTGTCCGGCGATGGTTCGCAGCAAGGCCTTGCACTCGGCCTGCGCGTTCGGACCGTTCTTGAGCAGGCTGTCGATGATCTCGCCGATCGCATCGTCAAGCTCTTCCTCACCGGGGACGATCTCGTGGACGAGGCCGATACGATAGGCTTCGGCGGCCGAAAAGCGTTCGGCGGTGAGCAGGTAGCGCCGGCACTGGCGCTCGCCGATCGCCGCCATCAGGTAGGGGCTGACCACCGCCGGCAGGATGCCGAGCTTGACTTCGGTCAGCGCGAATTGCGCGTCGTAGGTCGCCAGTGCGATATCACAGGCCGCAATCAGGCCGACGCCGCCGCCAAAAGCCGGACCATGCACGCGCGCGATCGTCGGTTTCGACAGCTCGTTGAGTGTTCGCATCAGCAGAGCGAAGGCTTGCGCATCGTGCAGGTTGTCGTGTGCGTCGTTGGTGATCGCCCGCTTCATCCAGTTGAGGTCGGCGCCGGCGCAGAAGCTCTTTCCTGCCGACGACAGTACGACCACGCGCACCCGCGGATCGGCATCGAGAGAGAGGAGGGCGTGCGTCAACTCGTCGATCAGCAACTGATCGAAGGCATTGTGCCGCTCCTCCTTGTTCAGCGTCACGATGCCGATCGAATCGTCGACCTCGGTCAGTAGCGATTGGTACGATTGGTACATGCGACGGTCTCCGCCGGGTTGTTCGTTGTCTGGATGGGGCCGTGAAGATGCCCACTGGTGGGCGAAGTTTATAGTTTCCAGCGCATTTATCAATGAAAGGCCGTCGCGCCAAACACTCCACCGCGTTTGCGCTACCCTTTGTGGCCTCGACGGAAGAGAGAAACGAATCAGGTGACCCAAGTGAGCGATGAAACTGCACCCGGAACCGCCCATGTGCAAGCCGACTATGCTGGCGGCGGCATCTTCAACCTGATGCAGAGCATTGCCGAGGCGTGTGGCGCGCCGGCGACCGGTTTTGAGCAATGCACGAGCTTGCCGACGAAGACGCTGGACGAGACGCGCCACGTCGTTCTCATCGTCGTCGACGGGCTCGGTCTGCCGCTGTTGGCGCGGTTGCCGGAGTCGTCGGGGCTGCGCCGGCACCTGATCGGCTCGCTCAGTTCGGTTTTCCCCTCGACGACTGCGAGTGCGATTACCACCTTCATGACCGGCTTGGCACCGTCGCAACACGGTTTGACCGGATGGCATGTGCGGCTCGAGGAAATCGGGCAGACGCTGGCGATCCTGCCGATGACGGTGCGCGCGCCGGGCGAAGCGCTGGCGGCTCCGGTCGAGGAGTTGCCGCCGCGACTGTTCCCGTATCCCACGCTCTTCCAGCGGATGACACGCGAAAGCTGGGTCATCGCGCCGCAACGAATCGCCGGCTCGCCGTTCAACGCGTGGCACGCGCGCGGCGCCTCGACGCGCGCCTATGCGACGCTGCCGGAGTTGTTCGGGCATCTTTCCGATCTGCTCACAGACGCCGTCGCACCACGATACATCTATGTCTACCATCCCGATCTCGATGCAGCGTCGCATCGGTTTGGCTGCGAAAGCGAACAAGCGTTCGAGGCGCTTCGGGCGTTCGACACGGCTTTTGAGAGTTTCCTCGCGACCAGCCGAGGCGCCGATACCAGCCTGATCGTGACCGCCGACCATGGCTTTATCGACTCGCCGCGCGAGCACGTGGTGTGCCTGGATGATCATCCACAACTCGCGGCATGGCTCACGCAACCGCTGAGCGGCGAGCGCCGGGTCGCGTATTGCCATGTGGCCACAGCGCATCGATCCGAGTTTGCCGCCTACGTCCGCCAGCATCTTGCACATTGCACGGAACCGCACGCCAGCACGGAACTGATGGCCGCCGGTTGCTTCGGTCCGCCGCCGTATCATCCGCAATTGGCTGCGCGTGTCGGTGACTTCACGCTGGAGATGAAGGCCGACTGGACGATCACCGACTGGCTGCCTGGCGAGAAACGCTACGAACTGATCGGTGTCCACGGCGGTAGCAGCCGCGAGGAAATGCGCGTCCCGCTCGTCGCGATCCGTTTGTAAGCGGCGGCGACTGCTGACGTACAATCGCCGCGAAACCCACCCACCCGATTGAACACTGAAAGGAGAATGCCGTGGCTGCCGATGACGCGAAGCGCGCACATACTGACCGGATGATTGCCGAAACGCTGCGCAATCGCCAGACGCGCGAACAGGGTTACCGCGAACAGGCGCTGAAGATCTATCCGTGGATCTGCGGCCGTTGCACGCGTGAATTCACGCGTGAGAACCTGCAGCAGCTGACCGTGCACCATCGTGATCACAACCACGACAACAATCCGAAGGACGGCAGCAACTGGGAGCTGCTCTGCCTGTACTGCCACGACAACGAGCATTCGCGCGAACTGGAAGCCGATGCGGCGCGTCAGGCCGGGCACGGTGGTGCCGGAAAGAACACCACCGCCCACGCGACCGCGCAGCCGTTCGCCAATCTGAAAGACCTTCTCAAGCGAAGTTAGCGCCAACACTCGCTGATCGGCTCTATCGGTAGAGCCGATAGAAATTGACACTGCTGCAAGTAGGGTCTAGATTCTGCCGACTGACCAGTCGGCAGAACGATAATGAAGCAGGCCTACTTTCAACTCTCTCCGGAAAAGCGCGACCTCATCCTCGCAGCGGCCTGCGCCGAATTCGGCGCGCATGACTTCGACGCCGCGTCGCTTGATCGCATTGTCGCCGCCGCCGGCATTTCCAAGGGCGGTCTGTACGAGTACATCGCTTCGAAAGAGGAGCTCTACGTCTACTGCATGGAACAGACGTGGTCAGCGCTCTACGAGTTCATCCGGGCGCAGGCCGCGCGTGCTGAGACACCTCTGCCGGACGATATCCTCGAACGCTTCATGAACGTCTCGCAGATCGCCATCGACTGGTATCTGCAGAATCCCAATCTGCTCGGACTGCTCGTGCGCATCACCCGGCTTCCGCACGACGCGCTGGCGGCGAAAGCACAGGCCGTGTTCGAGGCACATTTCTCGGAAGTCTTTGCCGGGCTCGATACTGCACGTCTGGGCTATCCCGTCGAGCAGCTCGTCGATCTCGTCAAATGGCTGCTGGCCAAAACGCGCAAAGACGTGCTGCGGGCGATTGAGGGCGGTAGCTCACCGGAAGAGGTGCGCGCGGCCTATCTGAGTGAATGGGCGTTTTTCTGCTCGGTGCTCGCCGGCGGCATCTATCGCCCGGTTGCACCGGCCTGAGACAAGACGAATTTTTTTGCTTACGGCCGACTCGCAAGTCGGTTACTAAAAAGGGGAGTGTGATGCTGGGTTTGGGGGATTGGGGAGTCAGTCTGGCTTTCCTGTTGTCGTTGGCGTCGGCCGCCTTGTGCGCGGTCTACGGTTTCGTCAACTGGAACAAGCCGGGCACCGAAGAAGAAATCCGCGAGATCGCCGAAGAAGCGGCGTGGG
>JAGNOM010000204.1 GCA_017990155.1 Propionivibrio sp.
AGACGATCCCCGGCCTGCGCATGTTGCTCTCGACGCAGAGCCTGAAGGCGCTGAAGGTGCGCGCCAACGCGCTCACCGCCTACTTCAGCGAAAACGAAGCGAACCAGAAGAAGATCGCGCGTCCGTTTACCCCGGATGCCATTGTTTATTGCAAGTCCAACGTGATCTTCATCAACGAGAACGAGCCGGAAGCGATCCTCGCGCAGGCGAAAGGGGCGATCCCGGCCTTCACCGAGAAGTTCGGCTACCTGCCGAAGGTAATTGTGATCAAGGGCATCGGCCTCGTCGCCGTCGGCGACAACGCCGCGCAGTGCGACACCATCCTCGACGTCTTCGAGGACGCGATGAAGGTCGCGTGGCTCGCCGGCTCGTTCGGCGGCGAACACCCGATGACACAGGCACAGATCGACTTCATCGACAACTGGGAAGTTGAGAACTACCGGCGCGCCGTCGCCGCCGGCGGGGCACGCGGCCGTGCCGAAAACCGCACGATCGTCGTTACCGGCGCCGCACAGGGCTTCGGCGAAGGCATCGCGTGCTGCCTCGCGCAGGAAGGCGCCAACATCGTCATCGCCGACATGAACGACGCCGTCGGCAGCGAAACGGCCAAGCGCCTGACCGCGCTGGCCAAGAGCAATCGCGTCATCTTCGCCAAGACCAACGTCAGCGAGATCGCCAGTCTGGAGCAGATGGCGCTGACGACCGTCGCCCAGTTCGGTGCGATCGACTGCTTCGTCAGCAACGCCGGCGTGCTGCGCGCGGGCGGGCTGGACGACATGACGCCGGAGAACTTCGATTTCGTTACCAAGATCAACTACAGCGCCTACTTCTACTGCGCCAAGGTGATCTCTCCGGTGATGAAGCTGCAGACGCGCTTCGCCAGCGACGACTACTACGCAGACATCATCCAGATCAACTCGAAGTCCGGCCTGCGCGGCAGCAAGGCGAACTTCGCCTACGCCGGCGGTAAGTTCGGCGGGGTCGGCCTGACGCAATCCTTTGCGCTCGAACTCGCGCCCTTCCGCATCAAGGTGAACTCGGTTTGCCCCGGCAACTTCTACGAAGGCCCGCTGTGGAGCGACTCGACGAATGGCCTGTTCGTCCAGTACCTCAACGCCGGCAAAGTGCCGGGCGCCAAGACGGTCGAGGACGTGAAGGCCTTCTATCTGGCGCAGGTGCCGATGAAGAAGGGCTGCTCGCCGGAAGATGTGACCAAGGGCGTGCTGTACCTGATGGATCAATGCGGAGAAACCGGCCAGGCGCTGCCGATTACAGGCGGCCAGGTCATGACTAACTAACGCAGTCGAAGGGGCAAATGTAGGAGCGCAGCTCGCTGCGCGATAGCGGCGTTTCTTCGTGGAGGCGCTGTCTTCGCCCAGTAAAACTGGGCTCCTACGACAAACAAAACGAGCGCAAGACGTTGGCTAGGTGTCTTGGCCGTTCGCGTTTTTAACTTATTACGTCATTCAAGGTTGAAATCAAGATGAAAACTACTGCCGTCCGTCTCTACGGAAAAAAGGATCTCCGTCTCGAATCCTTCGAGTTGCCGCCGATCAAGGACGATGAAATTCTCGCCAAGGTCGTCGCCGACAGCCTGTGCATGTCGTCCTACAAGGCCTCGTCGCAGGCCACCGAGCACAAGCGCATCCCCGACGATGTCGCCGATCACCCGATCATCATCGGCCACGAGTTCTGCGGCGAACTCGTCGAGGTCGGCGCCAAGTGGGCTGACAAGTTCAAGGCCGGCGACAAGTTCTCGATCCAGCCAGCGTTGAACTACGCGGATGGCCCGGTCGGCATCCTCAGCGCGCCGGGCTACAGCTACCAGAACATCGGCGGCGACGCGACCTACGTCGTCATCCCGGCCGAAGTCATGGCGCACAACTGCCTGCTGCCCTACACCGGCGAAGGCTTCTACCCCGCCGCACTGGCCGAGCCGCTCTCGTGCGTGATCGGCGCCATGCACGCCAATTACCACCTGACGCCAGGCAGCTACGTACACAAGATGGGCATCGTCGATGGCGGCAAGATGGCGATCCTGGCCGGCGTTGGCCCGATGGGGCTAGCGGCGATCAACTACGTGCTGCGCCGCGAGGACCGCAAGCCGAGCCTGCTCGTCGTCACCGACGTCGATCAAACGCGCCTAGATCGTGCCGCCACCCTCTACACGGTTGATTTCGCCGCCTCGCGCGGCATCGACCTGCGTTACGTGAATACGTCGGCGATGACCGACCCGGTTGAAGAGCTGAAGGCGATTGCGGGCGGCGAAGGTTACAACGACGTTTTCGTCTTCGCACCGGTCAAACCCGTCATCGAGCAGGCCGACGCCATTCTCGCCTTCGACGGCTGCCTCAATTTCTTTGCCGGCCCGAGCGATCCGAAGTTCAGCGCCTCGTTCAATTTCTACAACGTGCATTACGGCTACACGCACGTTGCCGGCACGAGCGGCGGCAACACTGACGACATGGTCGAGGCGCTCGAAATGATGAGCAAGGGCCTCGACCCGGCCGGCCTCGTGACGCATATCGGCGGCCTCAACGCCGTCGCCGAAGCAACCAATCACCTGCCGGAAATCCCCGGCGGCAAGAAGCTGATCTACACGCATATCGACATGCCGCTGACGCCGATCTCAGAGTTTGCCAAGCTCGGCGAGACGAATCCGAAGTTCAAGCAGCTGGCCGAAATCTGCGAGCGCAACAAGGGCTTGTGGAGCATTGAAGCGGAAACCTACCTGCTCGCGAACTTCGCGTAAGCCTTCTGATCGCTCGCGTTCCTCCTGTGGCCGTAGCCGGTTTGCAATACCGCCTACGGCCATATAACATTTTCGCCTTTTCCTTCCGAAAGCTCAGGGGCAACCATGCTTGAACGAGTCAAAGCGATTTTCGAAGCCGAAGCAGCCGCGATACGCAATATCCCGATCGACTCAAGCTTCGAGAAAGCGGTCGCGCTCATCCACCGCCAGGTGCACGAAAAGAGCGGCAAGCTGGTCACCAGCGGCATGGGCAAGGCCGGCCAGATCGCGCACAACATCGCCACCACCTTCAGCTCGACCGGCACGCCGGCCGCCTACCTGCACCCGAGCGAAGCGCAGCACGGCGATCTCGGCATCCTGCAGCCGAACGACGTGATGCTGGTGATTTCCAACTCCGGCAAGACGCGCGAAATCATCGAGCTGATCGACCTCAAGAACAATCTCTACGCCGACGTTCCGGTCATCGTCATTACCAGCCAGGGCGACAGCCCGTTGGCGGAGAAGGCCGACTGCACGCTGCTCACCGGCAACCCGAAGGAAGTGTGCACGCTCGGCCTCACGCCAACGACGTCGACGACGATCATGACCGTCATCGGCGACGCGCTCGTCGTGCTGTTGATGGCGAAGATTGGTTTCGACGCGACCGAGTATTCCAAGCGCCATCACGGCGGCTATCTCGGTGCGAAATCGCGCAGCATTTCAGGGCAGGGCTGAACCGGGCTGCGTCGATATAGCAAAAAAGCGGCGATTTGAGCGTTCGAACGTCGCCTTTTGGCAAAAAACGCAAAAAAGCATGCGCCAAACCGCTTGGCGCGTGTAGCCCGCTCGTGGGAATGCTGCGAAAATTGAGTGGCTTAGCAACCCCGCCATCTCCGCAGATCGACTGAGAACGAGCATGCCAAAAACCGTTGAGGAAATCGCCAGGGAAACCGGCTTTTCCATTACCACCGTCCGCTTCGTCATCAACGGACAAGCCGAGAAGTACCGGATCAGCGAGAAGACCAGAAAGCAGATCGAGGAGTACGTCGCGATTCATGGCTACTCACTCAACCACGCGGCGCGCAGTCTCAAGCTGAAACGCAGCGACACCATCGGTCTGGTCATTCCGGATCTCGCAAACGCCTTCTTCGCGCGTTTCATGGCCGCCTTCGAGATTCGCTGCCGCAAGCGCAATCTGCTGCTGCTGACGGTGTCATCGCACGACGATCCGGAACTCGAGAGCCGCGCCGTCAATAGCCTGCTCGCGCGCGGCGTCGATGGCCTCGTGATCGCACCGTGTCAGGCAAGCGCGCAGCCGCAGCTGATCCGCAATCAGGACCGCAAGTCGATCGTGATGTTCGACCGCGACTACGGGACGCAACATTTCCCCACCGTCGTCAGCGATAACTACCAGGGCGCGCTGGAAATGTCGCGGCGCATGCTGCGTGAGGCGAAGGGCCCTTGCTACTTCATGTGCGGCGATGCCGAACGTCCCGCCGTCGAAGGCGTGATTCGCGGGCCCAGCATCAAGGAGCGCTTGCGCGGCTTCATTGACGCCTGCGCCGAGGCCGGGATCAAGAACGGCGAAAGCCTGGTGCGTACGGCGACGGAAAGCAGTCCGGAAGCCGGCGCCAAGATGATGCATGACCTGATCGACGAACTCGGCGCGCCGCCAAGCGCCTTCATCTGTTCGGCGCTGCTGCTGCTTGAAGGCGCCCTGCAGCAGATTCGAACGCAAACCGGAAAGATCGACAAGAAACTCCTGATCGGCACCTTTGACGATCACACGATGCTCGATTTCCTGCCCAATCGCGTGCTGTCGATCCGTCAGAACGAGGACGCTCTCGCGCGGCGGGTCTTCGAGCGGTTGATAGAGCCGATCGGCAGCAGCAAGCGCTCAAGCGCCGTTGACATCGTTCCGACCGAGTTGATCTGCCGGAACCTGTAGTCCGCCCTTCGCTGGCCGCTGCGGCCAGCGTTTCAGCAGGTGCTTGCCGGCGGCAGCGAGTAGTGGCAGAGGATTTCGAGCGGGACCAAAACCTGCGGACTGTAGTTTTTCGCCGAGAGTACCGCGTTCAACTGATCTACCGCTTCCAGCAGCATGTGTTTCAGGTTCTGGGTGATGAGGTAGTCCACCTCGTTTTGACGGATCAGTGCTTCGGTCACCCGGTTGTACTCGTGCGTGACGAATAGCGTCTTTCCGGTTCGCCCGTATTCGGCCAATGCTTTTGCCACCCCTTGATTGCCACCGGCGGTGTTGTAGATGCCCTCGACGTGCGGGAAACTCTCCAACAGTGATTTGACGGCCGCGTAGCTGGACTCGGCAGAGTCGTCGTGTTTCACCACCTCGATCAGGTTCATCGATGGGAAGCGTTGGCGCAGCACTGAACGGAAGCCCATTTCCCGCTCCTCGTGACAACGGTAGTTCATGGCTTCAACGATGACGGCCAGGTTGGCTGCGGAATCCGGAGCCATATGGCGCCCCATCAGGAAACCGACCGTCTGGCCGGCCGCCCGGTTGTCAATGCCGACGTAGGCGTGGCGGGCGGCAAGATCAATATCCGTGTGCAAGGCGACGATCGCCTTGCCCTGCTCACGAAACATCATGGCCGCGTCGGCAATTTCGGCCGTGTTCTTGGCGATGATCAGCAGGCCATCGGCTTTGGCCTGGGCCTGAATGATCTCGGCAACGCGCTCGCTCGGAATTCCGACACAGGGGAGCACCTCAAGAGTGCAGTTGCGGGCCGCTAGCAGCGGTTTCAGTCGAGCCACCTCATCAACGATCGATTGTGTAAAGGCGTCTCCCACCTGGACGACCGCCTTGTAGTGCCTGAGGCGATCGCTGGATAAGACCGAGGGCGGCGTATCTGCAGCGTCGTTCAGTTTCCGCAGTGCTGCATCCACTGCCGCCTGAGTGCGCCCGTGTACTCCATCACGCCCATTCAGTGCGCGGTCAACCGTCGCCCGGCTCAGACCGGTAATGCGCATGATTTCTTTGAGGGG
>JAGNOM010000205.1 GCA_017990155.1 Propionivibrio sp.
GGCCACCAGCAGCCTCAGCCGTGTCGTCGAGGGCGTACATCAGTCGGTCTGGGACCGGTTTGGCATTCGCGGCGTGGTGCCGGGGCAGACCGGCGGCGTGACCGGCCTTGTTTACAAGAGCATTCGCGGCCTGACGCATGTGATTGGAAAAGGCGCCGAGGCGTCGGTGGCGCTGCTGGAAAAGTATCTCGACTCACCAGAACGCGCGGGGGCGGAGTCGCCGCAGCGCGAAGCCATCCTTGCCGCGCTCAATGGCGTGATGGGCGATCGCTTGCTGGCGGACCAGAATCCGCTCGCCATCCGGATGACTCTGCGTTATAGCGGCGAGGTCTTGAACTGGCAAGCTGCGCCGCCCATGCCCGAGGCAAATGGCAAACTCCTGCTGATGATTCACGGCCTGTGCCGCAACGATCTGCAATGGGATGCGCAGCACGAGGTGCAAGCGGTCAATCACGGCCAGACGCTGGCGGCGGAGTTGGGCTTCACGCCGATCTACCTGCGCTACAACTCGGGCCTGCACACCTCGCAGAACGGGCGCGAACTGGCTTCGCAACTGGAGCAGCTAATCCGGCACTGGCCGGTGCCGGTCGAAGAGATCAGCGTGCTGGCGCACAGCATGGGCGGCCTGATCATTCGCAGCGCAGTGCATTACGCGATGGCGGACGGTTTGATCTGGCCGCAAAGGCTCAGGAATATCGTCTTCCTCGGAACGCCGCACCACGGTGCACCGCTGGAGCGCGCCGGAAACATCGTCGACGTCGTGCTTGGCAGCACGTCGTTCACCGCGCCGCTTGCCCGACTTGGCCAGCTGCGTAGCGCCGGAATCACCGACCTGCGCTTCGGTTGCGTGCTGGATGAGGATTGGCACGGCCACGACCGCTTTCACCGCAAGCCGGATAGTCGCCAGCGCGTGCCGCTGCCGGAGGGCGTCGCCTGCTTTGCCATCGCGGCGACGACGGCCGCGAAACGCAGTCTGCTTGCTGATCGTTTGATCGGTGACGGCCTCGTTCCCCTGCACAGCGCGCTCGGTCATCACCGTGACGCCAAGCGCCGGCTCGATTTCCCGAAGTCGTCGCAATGGATTGCCTACCAGACGAGCCACATGGCGCTGCTCAGCCATCCGGACGTCGCCGCGCAGATGCTCCGCTGGCTGCGGTCAGGTGGCGCCACCGCCTAATCGTCCGAGTTCAGGAACTCCATCACCCGTTCCGCCGGCCGGCCGATGACAGCGCGATCGCCGCGGACGACGATCGGGCGCTCGATGAGGATCGGGTGCGCAACGAGCGCGTCGAGCCATTCCTCGTCGGAAAGCTCCTTGCCGGCGTAGTTCTCCTTGTACGCCGCCTCGCCGTGGCGAACGAGTTCCGCCGGCTGCATGTCGAGCTTGTCGAGCAACTCGCGCAGTTCTTCCTTGCCGGGCGGCGTTTCCAGGTACTCGATGACTTCGGCCTCGATGCCGAGGGCGGCAATGATCTCGCAGGCCGAGCGACTCTTGGAACAACGCGCGTTGTGATAAATCACGATGGATTCTTTGGCCATGACTTGTCTCGAAAAAGTGGATGAAGCAGAAAATCAGCGCCAGATGCTGAGCGGCGGGTCGGTGACCACCGCGCGCAGGATGTCGCTGCGGGAAACGAAGCCGAGCAATACGCCGGCTTCGCTGACAATCGGCACGCCGTCGACATCGCGGTCGAGCATCACCCGCGCAATGCGCCGGATGTCGGTCACCGGGCTGGCGGCGACCACGGGTGTTGTCATCACGTCACCGACGCGTTTGAGCCGGACGTCGCGGATTTCGCCGCCGTCGACATTGAAGGCCGTCAACAGGTTCCGTTCACTGACCACCCCGACGAGCTGGCCACTGTCGTCGAGCACGGGGGTCTGGTGAATCATGTGGCTGGTCAGCGTGCGCCAGGCGTGCGCCACCTCGTCGCGTGCGCGAACGGCGATGACGTTCGGCGTCATGATCTGGTCGGCGTGGTACAGCGGCCCGCGATCAAGATCCTCCGGCAGCATGGATTTGTAGGCCTCGATCGCTTGGGCGCCAAGTCTGTTTGCTCCTGCACCTCGGGCCGTGGCTGATTCGATCTCCACATTGTCCGAAATCCGTTGCGCCGGCGTCACCGGGGTGCGGCGCGCGACCGGCGGCATGCGGTTGAGCGCTTCGAGCGTGCCCTGGAAAACCGGGCCGCTGACTCCGTAGATTGCGAACATGGGACGCCGTTCCTTCTTCAGTTTTCGAGTACGGGGGCGCGGTCTTCGACACCGGCGAAGCGAATCCGGTTGCGTCCCTCGTTCTTGGCGCGATACATCGCCGAATCGGCGCGCTTCAGGACTTCCTCCTGGCGGGCTTCGTTATCGAAGAACAGGGCGCCGCCAATGCTGGAGGTGCAGCTGTGTGCGATCACGTTTTCCGTTCCGTCGTGCTGGCGGACGGCTAGGTGGTAAGGGCGCGAGAGCACGGCGCTGATCTTTTCGGCGACGTTATTCGCGAGCGCAAGCGAGCCTTCGCGGGTCGTTTTCAGCGCTCCCAGGACGACGACGAACTCGTCGCCGCCAAAGCGGGCGACGGTGTCGATTTCGCGCACGCAGTCGTGCAGCCGGTCGGCAACTTCGATGAGCAGCAGGTCGCCGGCGGCGTGGCCGTGTTCGTCGTTGAGCGGTTTGAAGTTGTCGAGGTCGAGGAAGAGCACGGCGCCGTAGGTGCCGCTACGCTTGCTTTGTGCCATCGCCTGGGTGAGGCGGTCGCTCAGCAGGCGCCGATTGGGCAGGCCGGTCAGCGCGTCGTGGAAGGCCAGTTCGCGCACCCGATCCTGCATTTCGCGGCGTTCCGTGATGTTGCGGCCGATCCTGCGGTAGCCCACGATCCGGCCTTTATGGTTGCGCTCGGGCGTGGACAGTATCTCCATCCAGATCCGCGAACCGTCCTTGCACTGCAGTTGCACCTCGACCGTAAGCGGCTCGGCGTGCGCCGCACGCGACGCGTTTACGTGCGTTTCGTCGAGAGGCAGTTCGTCCCTCAGCGCGGAAACTCCTTCCGGCGTCAGCAGTTCGTCGAGGCGCCGGCCGATGATTTCGCCTTCGCAAAAGCCGGTGACACGCGTGAATGCCGGGTTGATCGAAACGACTGAGGCCTCGAGGTCGGTAATCAGCGTGGCCTCAGTGCTGGAATCGAACACGGTGGCATTGACGGCCTTGAGCCTTGCCGATTCCTCGCGCTGTACGGCCAATAGCATCTGCCGGCGGTAGTAGGCGACGGAAAGCAGGGTCAGGCCGAGGAGAACCGGCAGTGCGACGCTGAGCAGGGTGAAGGACGCGGTCTTCCAGTTGCGTAATGCGTAGTCGCGATCAATGCGCGTCACGACGACCACCGGGTACAGACGCGAGGCGCGATAGGAGGTCAGGCTTGAATGCGCCGCTCCCGCTGCCGTCGATTCCTGCTCGAACTGGCCGAATTCCGTATCGTCGAGCTTGAAGGCGCGGATCGCGTCATCCTGCAGGCGCCCCGGCTGACCATCAGGCGCCGTCGTCATGAGCAGGGTGCCGTCGTAGCGCAGAATCTCGACCGTTCCCTCCGAAGCGTCGAGCTTTTGCGCGAAGTGGTTGATGAAGTAGTCCGGGTTGAGGGCGATCAGCAAGGTTGCGCTGCCTTCACGCGTTGTCACGCGCTGCACGAGCGGGATGAAACTCAATTCATCGGTCGCCACCGGCGCCTCCGCCGTGCTCGGCCGCCCACGGAACAGATCGCGTCCGGCCCAGGGCTGGCCGAAGCGCATGATGCCCGACTCGTCGGTCGCCGGCGGGAGAAAGGAATCGAAGGGGATGGTCAAGCCGACGTTCGCCAGGCTGGAGCTGGCGGTGACGCGGCCCTGATCATCCAGCAGTGAGAGCGAACGCAGGAAGGGCGCGTGGCGAAGCGTCGTCTCGAAGGCCTCGACGATATGCTGCGGATCGGTATGCGGACGCTCGTGTTCGAGATTGCTGGCTGTGACCATGGCCGTCAGCCGTAGACTTTGCGTGAGCAGGTCCTCGAAGCCGCGCGAATGCATCGCCGAAATCTCGAGGCCGCTGGCGATGGCTTCGCTGCGCAGGCGCCACAGGCCGAAGGCCGAAATCAGCACCATGCTCCCGACCAGGAACAGCGTTGCCGCAAGGAAAAGCAGGCGCAGGATCTGCGCGCGTCGTGTCATGGGATGAGGATGGCTTCCAGCTTGTGGCGTTTGGCGGCTTCCTTCAGACGGCCATCGCGCTTGACGTCGATGACAAAGCGCTCGATCCGGGCATGCCAGACATCGTCGCCCTGCGCCATCGCATAAGCGTAGTGCGTGACGTGATACGTCGCCGGCGGCGCGATCAGTCGCGCCCAGTCGTTGCCGGCCAGAAAGCGCTGGCTATAGGGGTAGTCCGTCATGAACACATCGGCGCGTCCGGCCTGGACCTCCTGCTCGCGGGCGAACGGCGTGTCGAGGATGAGCAGCTGCGCGGAACTGAGCTTCTCCTTCATTACCGCTTCGTGCAGCGTGCCGCGCGCAACGGCGACGACCGATCCGAAGGTGTCGATGTCGTCCCAGCCCTTGACGCGGCGGTTGGTCTTTGTCGCAATCGCGTAGATATCGCTGGCCAGGTACGGCGGCGAGAAGCGCAGTTTTTCCTGCCGCGCCGGCGTCATGCCGACGCCGAACATGGCGATGTCGCACCGATCCGTGGAAAGATCGTCGATCAGTTTGGCAAACGAGCTATCGACGAATTCAGGCTTGGCGCCAAGATCCTTGCCGAGTTCATGCGCCATGTCGATGTCGATTCCCGACAACTGCATCGTTTTCGGGTTGCGATAGGTGATTCCGTAGTAATCGGGCCAGATGCAGACGCGGACGGTATGACTGGCAGTGATCCGGTCGAGCCGGCTTTCGACCGCGCTGGAGACAGAGGCCGCAAGCGAAATTGACAGACCGAGCAGCAGGGGCGTGAGCAGAACGGGAATCCGCATGAAAATCACCTTTCCGGGCAGGTGGGGCGGCGAACGGGAGTTCTCGAACTCTATCACGATAGAACACGCCGTCTTGTGACGGGATGGTTACGCCGGTGTCGGATGCGGTGTGGCGTCGGGCGCCGCGCTTGCCGCCTTCCAAGCCTTTGGCGTGATGCCCATCCGTGCGCGAAAAGTGCGGATGAAATAAGTCTGCGTCGCGAAGCCGCAGGCCCAAGCGATCTCTTTGCTCGTCAGCCCACTTTCGCGCAGCAAACGAGCGGCGCGCTCAATACGCTGCCGGTTGATGAAAGCCGTCAGGTGTTCGCCGGTGGCGACGCTGAATACATTTGAAAGATAGTCGGGCGTGCAGCGCACCTGTTCAGCCAGCCGGCGCACGCTGAGCTGATGGTCGCCGAGCTGGTTCTGGACAAAGACCCGTACGCGCGACACCAGTGGCGGCTCGGCGGCGGCGCGGGAGCCGGCGTTGGTGTCGTCGAGGGCCTCCAGCACCCCGGCGGTCGCGGCGGCCAACAATCCGCGTGCCTGCCTGAATCTGAATGCGGTCGCCATTTCGCGGAGGCCGGAACCCGCGCTGCAGAGATCGCATGCCGCGATCAGCCAGTCGTGGATGCGTTGCGCGCTGGTGTGGTAGCGCAGCTCAAGATGGGCGATGCCGGGAACGCCCGGTTCGGCCTCGCACGCGAGGTGACAGCGCAGACCGCCGCCCTCGGCGTA
>JAGNOM010000206.1 GCA_017990155.1 Propionivibrio sp.
TTCAAGGCCGGTCCGGCGCTGGGCAGTCCCGCCGCCGTGCGCGACTACCTGCGCCTGAAACTGGTCGCGGAGCCGAACGAAATCTTCGCCGTCGTGTTTCTGGACAACCAGCACCAGGTGCTCGCCTACGAGCCGCTGTTCAAGGGCACGGTCGACCAGACTTCGGTGTATCCGAGGGTGGTGGTCCAGCGTGCGCTGGCGCTCAACGCTTCGGCGCTGATCCTGGCGCATCAGCATCCCTCGGGGAACACCGAGCCCTCGGCCGCTGATCGTGTGATCACCGAGCGGCTGAAGAGCGCCCTGGCCACCGTCGATGTCCGGGTGCTGGATCACTTCATCGTCGGCAAGGGCAGCCCGTACTCGTTCGCCGAAGCCGGCTTGTTGTAGTCCGCAGGCGCCCCTTCCGGGGGCGCCTTGCGTCTTGCCCCTATCCACACGTTCGCGATGCGCTCTGATGGTCGCGACTTTCGGAAGCTTGGAAGGCTTGTGGGATAGGCGGCTGAACCGGCCTTTACCTGTTGAGAAGCACACCTTTACATGGCAGAATCTGCATATTTTCTAGTTGCCAGCAACGCGAATGTCTGCCGTCACCGCCATCCAGTACACTCAGGACCAGATGCGCACGCTAACCGGCGTGTCCGTCGAAACGGTGCGGCATTGGCGCAAGACCGTGCCCTACTTGGCGTCCAAGACCGGGAAGGCTGCCCGATTCACCTTCGCGGATCTCCTAGGCTTGGCCGTTACCAATGAGTTGGTCAGCTCGTTGGGAGTGCACATCGCCACCGTCAGCGTCGGCGTTGACGCGCTCTTTCGGTTGCTGGGCACGAGTAGCGCATTGGCGCTGAATGGGTCCGTGGCGTTCGTGACGGCCACTTCGGCGACCCTGTGCGATATCGGCCCCGAGGGGATTGGACCGGCGCCGACGCAACCGACTCTCGTCATCCCGCTCGATCCGTTGATCATGCGGCTTCAGCAGCACATGCTGCCGATCGTCCCGACGCCGAGCCAGGCAGCGTTGCCGTTTCCACCCGAAGCTATCCGGAGTAGGGCGTGAACACTGCCACGCTGGAACAGGTGCTCGCCGCAACCGGCTACCTGCCGGACGGGCAACCCGCGCCCGGTCTTCGGTTGGGGGCCGAGGCGCAGTCCTCGCGCCACGGCCGCGTTTTTGTTCCGGACGCATTGTGGCGCAGCGCGTCGTCGTTGACCGTCTACTTCAAGTTTGAGCAAAGCGCGCCTGCAGACGATCTGGTCAGCCAGTGGCGACGAGAGGTCTGGAACGAGGGGTTCGCGCCGTTGCTGTGGGTGATCTCGCCGCAGCGTATCGACCTGTACAACGGTTTCGGCACACCCGCGAAAGAAGGCGATGCCCAGAGACATTTGATTCGGCGTTTCGAGAACATCGAAGCTTCGCTTCATGAACTGGACGAGTTGGCCGGCCGACTGGCGATCGAGACGGGCCAATTCTGGGCCCAGGTGCCGGCCATCGATCGCAAGACCAGCGTCGATCAGAAGCTCCTGTCTGACCTTGGATGTCTCGAACGCGATTTGGTCGCAGGCAATCTCGCGCGCGATGCGGCGCAGGCCTTGATTGGGCGCGTGATCTTCACCCAGTACCTGATTGACCGCGAGATCGTCAGTGCGGCGCGGTTGAAGCGGGTATGCGGCCGCACGGCGTTGCCGGCGATCCTGCGCGACCGGCCAGCGACCAGCAAGCTGTTCGCATGGCTGGCCCAGACCTTCAACGGCGATATGTTTCCGCCCTCGTCGGTGAAAACGACACCAGCAGCTCACCATTTGACGCGGGTTGCGGAGTTCCTGGAGGCTGTCGATCCTGAAAGCGGGCAACTCAGCTTCTTCCCCTACCAGTTCGACGTGATTCCGGTCGAGCTCATCAGCTCGATCTACGAGCAGTTTGCACATGCTGAGCCGCAGACTGGAGGAAAGCGCACAGAAGCGTTGCGAAACGGCGTGCACTACACGCGACTGTCCGTCGTCTCGCTGGTCCTCGATGAGGTCATGGATGGTCTATCTGGACGGGAGTCGGTGCTGGATTTGACGTGCGGCTCCGGTGTCTTCCTGGTCGAAGCGCTGCGGCGCTTGGTTCATCTTCGCTCGCAAGGTCAGCCGCCCACGAGGGAGCTGATCCGCTCGACGCTCTACGGGCAGGTGTATGGCGTAGACATTAGCGAAGCCGCGATTCGCGTCGCTGCGTTCAGCCTGTACCTGGCTGCGCTTGAGCTGGACCCTGACCCGCAACCACCGCAGTCCCTGAAGTTCCAGCCATTGATCGGCAGGACATTGCTCGTCGGTGACGCTCGTACTGTCGAACGTGATGGAGATGGCAAGGCCGTGCTGGCGACGCCGACAGGGCTGAAGCAGTTCGACCTTATCGTGGGCAATCCCCCTTGGAGCTTTAGGGGGCAGACAGGAACCGAAGCGCGGCGCAAGACCAGGGTTGCGGGCGTACCTGCGCAACCGCGCGGTGAAGGCTTGGATTTCGTGTTGCGAGCGGCGGAGTTCTCACATGAGAAGACCCGTTTCGGCATCATTCTTAGCGCGATGCCGTTCTTCAGCCGCAGCGGCACCGGCATGGCAGCAGCTCAGCATGTGATGCGAGCCGTGGCTCCGATCACCTTGGTAAATCTGTCCAATTTGTGCAGTTGGCTCTTCGCGACAGCGGCCATGCCCGCAGTGGTTCTCTTTGCCCGTCATCGACCGAAGCAGCGAACGGATCAGGTCACGGTCGTTCAGATCCCGTGGACGCCCAGCGGTGCAAGGACTCATTCGTTCGAGGTGGCGCCGAGTGACGTCATCACTTTGACACTCGACGAAATCCAAGAACAGCCGTTGAAGCTCAAGGCAGCAGCCGTTGGCCGGCGCCGTGACCTCCTATTGCTGGATGACTTGACTTCGGCCCACAGAAATCTGGGCGAGCAACTCTCATTACTCGACACTACCTTCCAGGTTGGATTGATTCGCGGGGCCCCAGAGAATCAGACGCGCGATGCTCGCCCGCTAAAAGGATTGGATGTACTGCAAGTCAAAGACATGCAGCACTTCAACATTCCCGATGATTTGCCGACTTTCAGCCAATCGAAGGCACAATGGCCACGATCGCGGGAGATATATCAAGCCCCGCTTCTCATCGTGAAGGAAATGCTTCTGGGGAGTCCACGCGTCTTGGCGGCCGTCTCCGAGCGGGATCTCGTCTTCACGAACTCATACTTCGCAGTGTCTCTTCCGAGAGGGCACACGCGGACGGCACATTTGCTTGCCACCGTGTTGAGTTCTGCTTTTGCGACATGGTTCTTCTATCTGACCGCTGCAGAGTTTGGAATCTACAAGAGGAAGCTGCTGGCTCGCGACCTCAGCTTCCTACCGGTGCCTAATTTCACGAGCGCAGTGAAATCTGAGGCTGGCCAGCGCCTGCTGCAGATTGAGAAGAATCTGCGCGCCAACGGCACCGACGAGAGGGGATGGGCTGAACTGGACGAAGCTGTCTTCGATCTGTACGAACTGAACGATGCCGACCGAACTGTCATTCGAGACGGCCTCCTTCGCGCCGGGTGGCAATGGGAAACCGGCCGCGAATCATCCGTGGAGCCATCGGACAGTCGTACTGAGGTCACGGCGTATGCCAAGACGTTCCTGTCCGTTATCGAGGATTGGCTTTCCGTTCGCAATAAGCGGCACATGCGCGCCGAAGTGCTCGACTTGCCAAGCAGTTCGGCCTTGCGCGTCGTGCGCTTTGTCTTGGAAGAGGGGCCGGGTAATGCGAGCGTGAGCGTCGTGGCACCACAAGGCGAATTGGGTGAAGTACTGGCACGTATCGGCAGGCGCCTGAAAGTCAAGATTGCGACCGCGCTCAGTGCAGAGCGGGAATTGCGAGTACACGGACGCAACGAAGTCGTGATCATCAAGCCAGCAGCGCGGCGCTACTGGATGGGCATAGCGGCACTGGAAGATGCCGATGCAGTGGTCGCGGAGAGCTTTTCAGGGGGCAAAGTTTGAGGATCCCCTATGAGACACCTCCTGCACTGGGCAGAGAGTTCATTGAACTTGAGCCCGAGGTTGTGGCGGTCATTCTGCTGACACTGGCCGCAGGTTGGCAGCGAGCATGCGCAGCCGAGGACGTGAATGCCAACGCTGGAGAGGTAATCATGACCGAGCGCCTGCGGGACGGGATGCGCATTGCGCTGAAGAACTCCCCGTGGAAGCAGATCATGGTGCTGCCTGGCACGGAATCGCGATCTAAAAGCAACGTGATGCTGCCAGACGGACGTACCGACATCCCGCTGGCGTTCGTCGAAATTTTCTTGCGCACGCAGGAGCATGATCCGCACGCGATCATCGAATGCAAACGAATCGCCGGGTCGGACACTCACTTGTGTCGAGAGTACGTCGTCGAGGGCATGGATCGATTCATCCAGGAGAAGTACGGCGAGAACCATGCTATCGGCTTCATGGTGGGGTACGTTCTTGCCGGCGTTCCTTCGGAATCCGCGGATGGCGTCAACGCTTACTTGAGAAGAGTTTCGCGCTCGGTAGATCGCCTCGCCCCGAGCGACATCAGTGACGGGACTTGGCAGAGCCTACACGCACGCTCCAAGCCGTCGATGCCGATTCGCTTACAGCATGCGTTTCTTGGGTTCGCGGGCACCTCAGCGTCCCGCACCTGATCTCCGCCTCCGACAGGAGGCAATCACAACGCTCACAACGGCATAGGGTATGAAACCGGCAGGGGCCGGATGCGGTTTCTTTGTCGCGCTAGATCGGCACTTGAAGTCGACTGTGACTTTGATCGACTCCAAGGACGCCCGATATGCCGGCCCCCGTCTTCAAGGCTTCGCCCCGGCTGCCGACCATCAGCATTGCGCCCGGACTGTGGGCAGTGCTGTTCATGTTTACCCAGACTGCAGCAGCCGACGTGCTCGTCGTCACCGACAGCCGTCATCCGGTGCAGGCTCCAGCCGGCGTGCGGATCATCGAGCTGGACCAGGCCACGCGCATCGAGGTCGAACTCGCCGCGCACCTACCGGCCGACCCGCAACAGGCTGCAGCCCTGGTGCGGCAGCGGTTGCATGACGGCGGCGAGGCCCTTCAACGCCGCATCGGCCACGCCTACCAAGGTGTCGCGGATGCCTGGGGACTGGGCATCGCCAAGATTCCCGCCGTGGTGGTCGATCGACGCTACGTGGTCTACGGCGAGCCCGACGTGCCCCGCGCCGTCGCGCGCATCAACGCCTACCGGAGCACGCAGCCATGAGCCTCCTGCTGGCATCCCGGCGCCTGCGCGCCACCGTCGCCTCGCTGCTGCTGAGCACGGCCACGTCGACGTTCGCCCTGGACACCGCCACCATCGTCTCGTCGGCGCTGTCCCCCGACTGCCTCGAATACCGCGTGGTCGGTATCTGCTACTGGCTGTACTGCACGCCCTTCGGCTGCTCGGTTCGCACTTCCGTCAAGGTGCGCCACTACGTCCCCGATGCGGTGGTGTCGAGCTACTCGAACACCGGAGAAAACCCGTGGCAGGAAGTCAGGGCGATGAGCATGCCCAACCCGACCGCCAAGGCTGGCGGTGACGGCACGACCAATCACGACAACGAGAACAACCTCGCCAAGTTCAAGAACGCCGATGTCATCGGCCATCCGGCCGGGCTGGTGTTCAGCCAGTTCGCCAGCGCCTCCGGC
>JAGNOM010000207.1 GCA_017990155.1 Propionivibrio sp.
GTCCACAGCGCGACGATGCTCCAGACGAGGTACTTGCCACTCCGGCGCAGCGCTTTCTCGGCGCTCATCGGCGCCTGGTCGAGTTTTTGCCGGCGGACGTGGTCACCTTCGATCTTCTGCTCGATCCACATGAAGATCTCGGTGTAGACCGTCTGCGGACAGGCGTAGCCGCACCACAGGCGGCCGGCGATCGCGGTGAAGAAGAACAGCGCGTAGGCCGAGATGATCAGCAACAGCGCGAGGAAGAAGACATCCTGCGGCCAGAACACCCAGCCGAAAATGTAGAACTTGCGTTCGGTGAGATGGAACAGCACCGCCTGGCGATCGTTCCAGCTCAGCCACGGCAGTCCGTAGTAGAGGAGTTGGGTCAGCCACACCAACAGCCAGCGCCAGTTGGCGAAGAGACCGGTGACTGCGCGCACGTAGAGCTTCTTGCGTGCGGCGTAAAGCATGTCCCCGGAGGATTCCTGAGACTTGTTCGCCGCCTTCTGCGGCGTAGGGGATGGGCTGTTCATGGCCTTTTTACCAATGAATTCTTGTTTTTATTGTTATTTTCGAGACCCCGGGAGGACCCCCTCCTCCCGGGATTGAACTGCAGACTACAGAGAAACGCTTACTTCTTGCTCAGGCTGAGGACATACGCGCTGAGGATGTGCACCTTGTCTTCACCAAGGAACTCGCCAAAGGCGGGCATCTTGTTGTTGCGGCCGTGGGTGATGGTTTCGATGATGGTTGCTTCCGACGAACCATACAGCCACACGTTGTTCGTCAGGTCAAGGGCACCGAGCATCGGGTTACCCTTGGCATCCGCGCCGTGGCAGGCCACGCAGTTGTTCGCGAAGGCGTCCTTGCCACGCTGGGCGCGGACCGAGTCATGCGCCAGACCGTTCATCGAGCGCACGTAGTTGGCGACGTCCTTCACACCGTCGGCACCGAGCACCTGGCCGAAGGGGGTCATGACCCCGTTGCGGCCGTTGGTGATGGTTTCCTTGATGTTTTCCGGCGCCCCACCCCACAGCCATTCGCCGTCGGTCAGGTTGGGGAAGCTCTTCGCGCCCTGTGCCGCCGCGCCGTGACACTGCTGGCAATAGGTCAGGAACATGCGCTGGCCCATCGCCACGGCTTCGGGATCGGCGGCAACCGCCATCACGTCCATTTCGCGGTACTTGGCGAAGACGGGGCCGAAGCGCTCTTCACCCGCCTTCCTCTCGGCTTCGTACTGCGCCCACTGGCCGCGGTTCTGGTTCACGTTGCCGAAACCCGGGTAGATCGCCAGGTAGGCAATGGCAAAGAAGATGGTGATCCAGAACAGATACATCCACCAACGCGGAAGGGGGTTGTTGTACTCGGCGAGCGTCTCGTCCCACACGTGACCGTGCAGCTCGACCGGCCCCTTCTCGCGCTTGGTCGTGTTCGACACCAGCACGAACACACAGAACAGGATGGAGAGGGTCACGAGGACCATCACATACATGTTCCAGAAACCGCTGATAAAGTCAGCCATTTGTTTTTCCCTCAAGGTCTTGCCGACCACCCTGGGCCGGCAGGTCATCATCGCTCAGGGGCAGACGCGCCGCCGCGTCGAAACCCGCCTTCGCGTGCTTGCTGTACGCCCACCCGCAAATGCCCAGGAAGCACAGCAGGCCAAGGACGGTGATCAGGCTTCGGAAGTCGTTTATATCCACGGCGCGCCCCACTCCTTACCGGAAGCTCGAAATTGCGGTACCCAGGCCCTGCAGGTAGGCCACGACTGCGTCGAGCTCGGTCTTGCCTTCGAGTGCAGCCGGTGCGGCGGCGATCTCTTCGTCGCTGTACTTGTGCAGGCCCACCTTGTTGAGCGCGCGCATCTTGTCCTGGATGTCGTCGCCCCTCACCGGGCGATCGAGCCAGGGGAACGCCGGCATGTTCGACTCCGGGACCACGTCGCGCGGATTCAGCAGGTGAACACGCTGCCACTCGTCCGAGTAACGGCCACCCACGCGCGCCAGATCGGGACCGGTACGCTTGGAGCCCCACTGGAACGGGTGGTCGTAGATGAACTCACCCGCCACCGAGAAGTGGCCATAGCGTTCGGTTTCGGCGCGGAACGGGCGAATCATCTGCGAATGGCAGTTGTAGCAGCCTTCACGCACATAGATGTCGCGGCCGATCAGGCGCACCGGGTCGTAGGGCTTCACGTTCAGCGCGTTGCCCTTGTGGTCGATCGGCGTCGTGGTCGAGTGCTGGAAGAACAGGGGCACGATTTCCACCAGACCGCCCACGCTGACAGTCAGCAGCGTGAGCACGATCAGCAGGAATACGTTGCTTTCGATCTTTTCGTGTTTGGATTGAGCCATGTTGTTTCTCTCCAATCAGGCGTGGGCAGCCGCGGGTGCGAGCACCGGGGCGTCGTAGGCCTTCTGGCCGGCGATGGTCTTCACCATGTTGTAGAACATGATGAACATGCCCGTCAGGAACAGCACGCCGCCGATGAAGCGGATGGTCCAGAACGGATAGCTGGCCTTGACGCTCTCGACGAAGGAATAGGTGAGCGTGCCGTCCGGGTTGGTGGCGCGCCACATCAGGCCCTGCATCACACCGGAAATCCACATCGACGCGATGTAGAGCACGATGCCGATGGTGGCGATCCAGAAGTGGGCGTTGATGAGCTTCACGCTGTACATCTCGGTCTTGCCGAACAGGCGCGGGATCAGGAAGTACACCGAGCCGATCGAGATCATCGCCACCCAGCCCAGCGCACCCGAGTGCACGTGACCGACCGTCCAGTCGGTGTAGTGCGACAGCGCGTTGACCGTCTTGATCGACATCATCGGACCTTCGAAGGTCGACATGCCGTAGAACGACAGCGAGGTGATGAGGAACTTCAGGATCGGGTCGGTGCGCAGCTTGTGCCAGGCGCCCGACAGGGTCAGCACGCCGTTGATCATGCCACCCCAGGACGGCGCGAGCAGGATCAGCGAGAACACCATGCCGACGGACTGGGTCCAGTCGGGCAGCGCGGTGTAGTGCAGGTGGTGCGGGCCAGCCCACATGTAGGTGAAGATCAGCGCCCAGAAGTGCACCACCGACAGGCGGTAGGAATAGACCGGACGGCCAGCCTGCTTCGGCACGAAGTAATACATCATGCCCAGGAAGCCTGCGGTCAGGAAGAAGCCCACGGCGTTGTGCCCGTACCACCACTGGATCATCGCGTCCTGCACGCCGGCGTAGGCGGAGTAGGACTTCATGCTGAAGAGCGAGACCGGGATCGCGGCGCTATTGACGATGTGCAGCAGCGCGACGGTGAGGATGAAACCGCCGAAGAACCAGTTCGCCACGTAGATGTGCGAGACCTTGCGCTTCGCGATCGTGCCGAAGAACACGATGGCGTAGGACACCCACACGATCGCGATCAGGATGTCGATCGGCCACTCGAGTTCGGCGTATTCCTTGGAAGAGGTGTAACCGAGCGGCAGCGTGATCGCGGCGAGCACGATGACCAGTTGCCAGCCCCAGAAGGTGAACGCGGCCAGACCAGGCGCAAACAAGCGGGCGTGACAGGTACGCTGCACCACATAGTAGGACGTGGCGAACAGCGCGCAGCCACCGAACGCGAAGATCACGGCGTTGGTGTGCAGCGGACGGAGCCTGCCGAAATGCAGGAATTCGTGAACGTTCAGTTCGGGCCATACGAGCTGTGCTGCGGCGATGACACCGACCAGCATGCCCACAATGCCCCACACCACCGTCATGATGGCGAACTGCCGCACGACTTTATAGTTATAAGTCGCTTGCGATTGCATGTGAGTCACCTCTTCGTTTTAGAAACCTTGCTTGCGCAGCACCCTTCGGTGGCTGCACGTGATACCCAGCCGACCGAGAATACCCTTACACCAAGTACGCAATTTGACACAGATCAACATTGTATTGCACCCCAGCAGGGTCCGGAAGCGAAAATTGGAAGAAGTCCAAAAACCCTCGCAAACCGGCGCCGTTACTGGGTTACGTGTTGCTCCAATGCTGCACCCGGGGCGTCTTCGGGGTGCGTGCGATCTCGAGGCGAAAACGGTGGCGCGCGATCATGACCCACGCACCGGCATGGCATGCGACCGGCAATCGGAACGGATCGCACAGACGAAAAAAAAGGGTGCGCATGTACGCACCCCCAACCCCAACAGAGAGACAAAAATTCGGTTCGACCACCGGCACGCCGTGCCAACTGATCAACACATCGCCATTTTGCCCATGCCGCCGGCGCGCATGTTGACATAGGTCAACCCCAAATCAGATCAGTCGTTTCGCGGCCGATCCTGCCCCTCTGCACCTTGCGCCTTGCGCTCAGACTCCGGCGCTGCGGGGCCCTCATCGCGATCATCCATGAGCAGGCGATAGGCCGGCCCTTCGAGGTCGTCATACTGCCCGCTGCGCAGCGACCACCAGAACAGCACGCCGATCACGAACACGAGCAGCACCGAAATAGGAATCAGCAGGTAAAGGCTCTCCATCGCAATTCCTCCAATGAGTCAGTGGCGCTCGGGCATGCGCTGCAGGCGCATCGCATTGAGCACGACCAGCAGCGAACTGGCGGCCATGCCGATCCCCGCCATCCACGGCGTGACCAGGCCCGCCATCGCGAGCGGCACCGACGTGAAGTTGTAGGCAAACGACCACCACAGATTCTGGCGGATGATCCGCAGGGTCTTGCGCGACAGATCGATCCCGCGCCCGAGGCTGGCGAGATTCTCGTTGAGAAGCACGATGTCGGCCTGATTGCGCGCCAGATCCGTGCCGCCGCCCATCGCCACCGACACGTGCGCCTGCGCCAGCACCGGCGCGTCATTCACGCCATCGCCCACCATGACGACCACCGCATCCGGGTCGCCCTGCATCGCAGCGATGGCCTCCTGCTTGCCTTGCGGACTGAGGCCGCCCTGCGCATCCCCGATGCCGAGCGCCCCCGCCACGCTGGCGACGACGGTCGGCGCATCGCCCGAAAGCACGCTCATGCCCACCCCTTCCGCAGCCAGGCGACCGCTGAGCACGGCAGCCTCGTCGCGCAACTGGTCGGCGAGCCGGAACAAGCCCAGCCAGCCCGACCGCGCGGCCAGGCCGATCACCGTTCCGCCGCGCGAGGCGAGTTCTTCCAGCCCTGCAGGTGACGCAAGGCCGGCGGCGCGTGCCACGTAGTCCGGGCGACCGATCCAGAAGGTCTCGCCCTCGACGATGCCGCGCATTCCCAACCCCGTTTCCGCCTGCACGTCCGACGCCGTCGGCAGGGCCTGCCCGGCACTCGCCGCGCGCAGGCCGGCGGCGACCGGATGCTCCGAGCCCTGCTCGATCGCCGCCGCCAGTCGCACCAGTTGAGCTTCGTCACGATCTCCGAGCACCTGCAGCTCCTCGAGATGCATGCGCCCGTGGGTCAAGGTTCCCGTCTTGTCGAACACGAAATGATTGGCCCGCGCCAGGGTTTCGATCGCGTGGCCGCGGGTGACGAGCACCCCCATGCGGGCGAGCGCGTCGGTCGCCACGGTGATCGCGGTCGGCGTCGCGAGCGAGAGCGCGCACGGACAGGCGACGACCAGCACCGACACGAACACCCACAGCGCGCGATCCGGCTCGACGAGGTACCAGACGATGCCGGTGAGCCCCGCGAGCACCAGCAGGGTGAAGATGAAATACACCGCCACCCGGTCCGAAACGGTGGCAATG
>JAGNOM010000208.1 GCA_017990155.1 Propionivibrio sp.
ATTTGCCGAGCACGACCTTCTGCTGATTGCCGCCGGAGAGGTTCTTTGCCGTTTGTTCGCCAGACGGCGTCTTGATGCGCAAATCCTTGATCGCGCGCTGCGTCAGGTCTTTTTCGGTCTTGCTGCGCACAACGCCCCAGCGATTGCAGATCCGGTCAAGGTTCGCCAGCCCGACGTTTTCCCGAATTGACAGCTCGGTGCACAGCCCTTCCTTTTTTCGGTCCTCCGGGCCGAGGACGATCCCGTGTTCGATCGCGTCCTGCGGATGGCGGATCTTGATTTCCTCGCCGTCGAGCACGATCGTTCCGCCCTGGATCGGCTCGGCGCCGAAGATCGCCCGCACCAGTTCGGTTCTCCCCGCGCCCATCAGCCCGGACAGCCCGATGATCTCGCCCGCGTAGAGGTCGAAGGACGCTCCTTTGACCATTCCCGAGTCGAGATTGGAGACTTCGAGAATCTTCCGCCCTTTGTCGACCTGAAGATGCGGAAACTTCTCCTTGATCTCGCGCCCGACCATCATGGCGATGATTTCATCGAGCGTGGTTTCGGCGAAGTGGCGCGTGGCGACAAAACGGCCGTCGCGGAAAATCGATACGCGGTCGGTGATTTCCTTGAGCTCATCGAGTCGGTGCGAGATATAGACGATGGCGCATCCCTGGTTGCGCAGATCGCGAACGATACGAAACAATTCCGCGATTTCGCGCTCGGTCAATGCCGAAGTCGGCTCGTCCATGATCAGGATGCGCGCGTTCGTCGAGAGGGCCTTGGCAATTTCCACCATCTGCTGCTTGGAGACGGGAAGCTTCTTGACCACCGTGCGCGGATCGATGTCGATCTTCAACTGCCGCAGGATCTCGCCGGCTTTCCGATCCATCTCGCGCTGGCGAACCATCCCGCGCGTATGCGACTCGCGCCCGAGGAACATGTTTTCGGCGACCGTCAGGTCGGTGCACATGTTCAGCTCCTGGTGGATGATGGCGATCCCGAGGTCCTGCGCTTTCTTGGGTGTCAGCTCGTCAATTTCCGCACCCTCGAGGCGGTAGCTGCCCGAATCTCGCGCGTAGATGCCGCTGATGATCTTCATCAACGTCGATTTGCCCGCGCCATTCTCGCCAAGCAGCGCATGCACTTCGCCCGCCTTTAGATTGAAGCTGACATCATCAAGAGCCTTGACGCCGGGAAATGACTTGCTGATCCCCGACAGCTCCAACAGATACTTCTCCACGCTGCCCCTTTCCTTGACCCACCGTTCTGCGGCTGATTGCCGGTGGCTCTCTGGCCAAAACGGTTGTCGTTCAGTTATGGGACGAGCGTAGCATCACGATTTTTGACGATCAAAGGTCATTCTTTTGGTGAAGGGGGTCATTCTTCTGATTAATCGAAATTTTTCTGCCCGCGCTCTCGGCTTCCGAGGCGCTCGAGGTCAGAATCAGGACAGCGATTCCCTTCTTGAGCAGCCGGTCGATGAACACGGCACTGATTTCCTCCAACGTCTTGTCGACCGAGCTGTAAGGCTTGATGCAGACGACGACCCCCGGTTTGTACAGATGCCAGCGGCAGTAAACCAGTTTGTGAAGGTCCTGCACCGTCAGGTCGTCAGGATACTTGCTCAAGGCGTCCGGCTCGAAAAACGGACCATACTCCTGCAGGCAGCTGCTCACGTACATCGGATTGAGCCAGAATCCGCGGGCCTTTCGGCTTGACGGCAAGCACAGGTTTTCGATCGCCGAAAGGTCGCGGAACACCATGGTATCGGCCGGGCTTTCGGCGACAAAGGCAACCTTCTGATCCAGCGCTTGCCAGGCGTTGCGCGCGGTGAATTCGGTGCCACCCACAAGAATTCGCCCCGTTTCAGGACGACGCTCACCGCCAAGCAAGGCACGCACCTCTTCGATTCCGCTCCCGGCCTGATCGAGGATGCAAAGTTCTTCGCCCTCGAGGAGCGAGAAACTCAGGCACTCAAGGGCGCCGGAACTCACGCGATCGAAGGCAAGAATCTCTCCGCGCTCCTTTCCGCTCTGTGCAAAACGCCACGTATCCTCCTGATGCGCGGTGTCGCGTTTTCGGGAGAAACAGGTTTTCAAGGCCTCGTCGCCGAAGGCCCCGCTTTCGAAGGTCCAGAAATTGCGCCCGTTCTTGATCACCACCACACGGTCGGCATAGCGCGCCAAGGCGCCGACCGAGCTCTCGACCATCAGGAAGCCGACGCCCCGGGACTTCAGGCGCGCCGCGAATTCGAGCAGTTGATCAATGCTGGCGTCGGGAAGGAAACTGGAGAGATCCTTGAAGACAACGATTTGCGCCCCGAGCGCAACCGCTTTGAGCAGCTCCAGGTTGCAGCGATCCACCTCCGAGAGATTCCGGACCAGGGTCTCGGGCGCGAGCGTCATCCCGAACTCATCGATCAGTTGCTGTGTCTGGATGTCGAGCAGCGGCCCGTCGATGACGCCCGCCTTGACACCCTTGCGGATGACAAAGATGTTCTCGGAGACGCTCAGCACGTCGATCAAGGTCCGCGCGGCGTGGATAACCCCGACCTTGCGCCGCCGGTGGAGACTGCTCTCTTCGAACGGACTCGGCTCGCCGGAAAGGTACATGCGCCCCGCGTCGGCGCCAATCTGACCGGCGACCAGCCGGACCAGATCGTTCTTCACCGTCGCGTGGGTGGAGAACACGCCAAGGATTTCTCCCGCCTGCAGCACCAGGCTGAAGTCGCTGAGCGATTGTTGCCCCAGTCCGCCGAGGGAAACCTCTTCCATCCTGAGCAACTCACGACGCATGCTTTCAAGTGTCCGCGCTGCGCCGGACCGGCAGCTGAATTTCGACCTTCGTACCGGTGCCTTTGATGCTCGACACCCGAAGTCCGTACTGCTCACCAAAGAGCAGCTTGATCCGGTTGTTCACGTTCGCCAGCGCGATTCCACCCGGCCGATGCTTTTCGTCACGACTCGTCAATGCCTCCGGAAACACGAGGCGACGGCCGATTTCCTCCAGCACGTTCTCGCTCATCCCAAGCCCGTCGTCCTTCACGTCAATCGTCAGCCGGCTCCCATCGGTTGCGATATCAACGGCGACCGTTCCCGGCCCGACCTGACCTTCCAGTCCATGAATGATGGCATTCTCGATGATCGGTTGCAGCGTCAGCTTGGGGATCATGAAGTCCATCGCAGATTCACTTCCCGGCTCAATCGTCACTTCCATGCGGATTCGATCGCCAAACCGATAGTTCTGGATCGCGAAGTAGTTCTCGGCGTTACTCAACTCTTCGGCCAGCGACACCAGATTATCCATGTTGGAAATCGTGTAACGGAAGAAGGTCGCCAGAGCCTCCGTGATCGACGCGACATCCCGCATGCCGACCGAAAGCGCATCCCCGCGAATTGCCTCAAGGGTGTTGTAGAGAAAATGCGGATTGATCTGGTTTTGCAACGCCAGATATTGCGCCTGGCGATTCGAGAGGCGATTCACCTCCTGGTTATCCAGCAAATGAGCGATCTTCGCCAGCGATTGCTTCTCCGCGGGAGTAAAGAAAATCGGCCGGTTGAAAATGGCTTTCGAGTCGTATCCGCGATTGAAGCGCAGATAGGCAGCGTCGGTTGTTCGGAGCGGCAGCAGAATCGAACGATAAAAGTAGAGGCTGTTGGCGACAAAAACGATTGCCAGCAAGCCAGTCGCGCCGCCCCCAAGGAGATCATTGGCAAAAAACAGAAGCCCGAGCAGCGCATATCCGCCCAGGCAGAACAACAGTCGTTTGATGAGATGCCAGTGTTCGTCAAACATTTCCGAGGAGGGCTTTCTCTAGTAGTAGAGCTTCCGGTATTTCGATGGATGAATCCCGGTGCTGCGGGTGAACACGCGCGAGAAGTGTTTCACATCGCTGTAGCCGACTTCCGCCGCGACATCGGCAATCGTCTTTCTCGGATCAGCCAGGAGTCGCTTGGCCTCACGAATGCGGACATCCGTCAAATACTCCAGGAAGTTCATGCCCGTTTCCTTCTTGAACAGCAAGGAAAAGTAAGTCGGATTGAAACCCACCTGCTCACTGACGCTCTCCAGGCCGATTGGACTGGCAAAGTTAAGCTGGATGTACTTCTGCGCATCCCGGACCGGTTTGGCGCTCTCGTTCTTTTTGAGAGCGACGACATGCTCAACAAGAGCAGCTCCGTACTCGGCGAGCAGGGGAAAAACCTCTTTCTGCGAATGGCACATGCCGAGCTTTTCAAAAACGCCTCGTTGCATTCCTTCCACCCTCGCATCGACCGCATTCTGAATCTTCAGCCCAAATCGAAGGATCTGCGCACATTCATCAAAGAGCGCCAGGACGGCCTTGCCTGAAATGCCGTCGTAGCTGGACGCCGTCCATGCAATGCCGTCAATCGCCGAGGCAAGCTCTGAGGCATCAAGAATTTCGACCGCCCGCAGCAAGCGCTTTCGCACTTCGGTTGAGATAATCTGCGCGACCACCACCTCGCTACGATCCGCCAACGGACGCTCGATAATCCGCCCCGTTCCCAGAAACAGACGGTTTAGCACCGCCAGTTCCGCCTCCCGGCAGGAAAGCGGCATCTCCTGAAGATCATCCGATTGCCGGCCGAGCCCGACCGAGACCCGGATTCGGTCGAAAATTTCGCTCTGGGACTGGAGTTCGTCGATGACGGCCACGAAGGACTTCCTCAGTGCCTTCTTCTGTGACTCGTTGAAATTCAGAAGGCCGAAAACGCCGCGCTCGGTCTGATAAAGCAAACAGGCGTGGCAATGATCTTTTACGGCGTCACGAATCGCCCCCAGCGTCTTCTCCGCGAGCAGTTTGCAAACATTGGCACTGATGGAATCGATATGGATATCCGCCTTGACCACAAATGCCTGGAATTCAACGGGCCGGAATTCTGTATCAAACTCATGGTTGATCTCGTCCAGATTTCGCGCGAGGCGACTCTGACCGACGCCATCGTCCCCGACGACGGCCGCCATGAATCGCTCGTGAAGCAAGCGCGCATCTCTTTCAAGTCGCACGGAGTTCGTCTCCTCGCGCAACCGCACCAGGTCTCTGACCCGATACTTCTCGATCATTTTCCGAAGCGTCTGATTGATTTCAAGCGCTTTCAGCGGCTTCAGAAGATAATCTTCGACGCCAAAGCGAATAGCTTTCTGCGCGTAGTCAAAATGCCTGTAACCGCTGATGATGATGAAATCGATCGCGGGATTCAGCGCCTTCGCGCGCCCGATCAGCTCGATTCCGTCGTAGCCAGGCATTCGGATATCGGTAATCACGATATCCGGCCGGTGTTCCACGATCAGCGAAAGTGCTGATATCCCGTCACTTGCCGTAGCAACAAGTTCCAGCCCAAGATGCTCCCATTCGATCAGACTCTTGATCAATAGCAGGACTTTGGGCTCATCATCCGCAATAAGAACCCGGCACATCGACACCCCCTAAGCAAATGGAACATAACCGACCCGTTTTGTCTTCTTTAAATCGGCACCGTTGCGATGATACTCGCCGGTTCCCGGTGCTCACATGAAGTGCAAGTTGAGGGATGTGCATTTTGTCGAGTTGACGGAAACAGCCCTCTTTGCTTCCGCGAAGAGGGCTGTTGTGATGGGGAGCCTGGCGGTGACCTACTTTCACACACGGTAAGTGCACTATCATCGGCGCGACTTTGTTTCA
>JAGNOM010000209.1 GCA_017990155.1 Propionivibrio sp.
GATCGTTCGCGAACTGGGCCGAGGTGCGCAGAGCGTCGTCTACCTCGCGCGCGACCCGCATTTGCAGCGCGAAGTGGCGATCAAGACACTGCATTTTTCGCGCCCCGATCCGCTGAAGAACCAACAGCTGCTTTCGGAAGCGCGCATGGTCAGCCAGCTGCGCCATCCCAACATCGTCCCGATTTTCGAGGCTGGCGAAGAGCAGGGTGACCTCTATCTCGTCTTCGAGTACGTGCCGGGGTTGAATCTGGGCGAATACCTGCGGACGAACGGGCGGTTGACGCCGGTGAAAGCCATTTCCATCCTGATCCCGGTGCTCGATGCCATCGCGCATGCGCATGCGGCCGGGATCATCCATCGCGATCTCAAGCCGCAAAACGTCCTGCTCGGCAGCGATAGCACGCCGCGCGTGATGGATTTCGGCATCGCCGCGCGTATCGAGGCGCAAGGCGGTGACGACGAAGCGTTCATGGGAACGCCAGGCTACATGGCGCCGGAGTACATCGAGCGCCGCGAATGCAACGAAGCCACCGACGTCTTCGCTGCCGGATTGCTGTTCTACGAGCTGCTGACCGGACAACCGGCGGTGCGTGGCGAGAACATCTATGAAGTGATGAACCGGATCGCCAATCAGGATGTTCGCCTGCCGAAAAATGAGGGCATCGAAATCGACGATGCGCTGGCGAGCATCCTGTACAAGGCGACCGCCCGCGATCCGCAACAACGTTACGCATCGGTCGCCCAGATGCGCGAGGCGCTCGAAAATTACCTTGAGCCGGATGAAATCGTCGAGTCGGCGGACGCCCGACAGAGTACGATCGATTTCCTGCTGCGCCGGATGCGGCACAAGAGCGACTTTCCGGCGCTGTCGGAATCGGTCAGCACGATCAACAAGATCGCCGGTTCGGACAAGGAGACGATTTCCAATCTCTCGAACTCGATCCTCAAGGACTTTTCGCTGACCAACAAGATTTTGCGCCTGGTCAATTCCGTCTATTACCGCCAGGCGGGTGGCGGCAGCATCAGCACGATCTCGCGCGCGGTGCTGGTGCTCGGCTTTGACGCGGTGCGCAATATCGCGATCACCGTCATGCTCTTCGAGCACCTGCAAAACAAGGGCAACGCCAATCAGCTCAAGGAAGATTTCCTGCGCGCGAACCTGGCGGCGATCCTGGCCAAGGACATCAGCGAGCAATCGTCTTCGCGCGACGTCGAGCAAGTGTTCATCTGCTCAATGTTCCACAACCTCGGTCGGCTGCTGAGTCAGTTCTACTTCCCGGACGAGAGCGAGGAGATCAAGCGCACCATGGAGCAAAAGCCTTGCACCGAGGACGTCGCGGCGGTGCAGGTATTGGGCCTGACATTCGAGGAACTCGGCATTGGCATCGCCCGCACCTGGGGTTTTCCCAGCCTGATCGTAAACAGCATGCGCAAATTGCCGGCCGGAAACGTGCGCAAGGCAAATACGGCAGAGGACCGGATGCGTATTCTTTCAGGGTTTTCCAACGAGCTTTGCGGGTTGATCTCGGATGTCGAGCCGGAGCAGCGCGAGAAGGCGCTGCGCAAGGTGACGGCCCGTTTCGGCGACACCATTCCGCTGAGCGAGCAGGCCTTGCGCGAGACGATGGAGAAGTCGTTCCAGGAGGTTGCACAGTTTGCCGGGATCATCGGCATCAACCTTAAGAAGTCGGCATTCGGTCGGCAACTGCAGCGCTGGGGTGCGAAATCCGATGCGAAAGGCGCGCAGGAAACCGAGAAGGACGGGCAGTCGCAGGGGCTGGAAAGCACGACCGAAACTTCGGCAACCGTGCTATCGGGCGCAGTTCCGGCCGGCGCCCCGGGCAGTCCGCTTGATTTGGACGAGGACGATGGAGTCATCGAGGCCGGGAACAGCGAAGTGATCCTGATGGCGGGGATTCAGGACATCAGCAATACGCTGGTGGAGGACTTCAAACTCAACGACGTCCTGCGCATCATCCTCGAGACGATGTACCGCGCCAAAGGCTTCAAGCGCGTCATTTTGTGCGTGCGCGATGCGCGCGCCAACACCATGCTCGGCCGCTTTGGCTTCGGGCCGGATGCGCCGGAAGTGGCGCGTTGCTTCAATTTTTCGCTGGCGTTCACGCCGGATATCTTCCACGCCGCCTTGTCGAAGGGCGTCGATATCCTGATCAGCGATACGAACGACCCGAAGATTGCATCGCGCATTCCGCCCTGGTACCGCAAGGGCGTCAATGCCGGTACCTTTGTCATCTTCCCGTTGAGCATCAGGAATAACCCGGTGGCCATGATCTACGCCGACTGTGATCGTGCGGGCGAGATTGTGATTCCGGAGAAGGAATTGTCCCTGCTGCGCACCCTGCGAAATCAGGCGGTGCTGGCGATCAAGCAGTCAAGCTGAACGCAAAAACCACGGGGCCCGCCGATCATCGACCGGCGGGCCCCGTGGTTTTCTGATGGTGAGTCAGCGGATTACCAGAGCTTCCACCACGGCACATCACGCTCAGCCAGGCCGCGCGTGTAATAGACGCTGTTCGGGAAGTTCTTGCGCATCACGCGCTCTGAATCGTTGCGCATATCGTCCATACCCAAGGAATCGTAGGCCTTGACCATGATGAACAGCGCTTCTTCGGTCGCCGGCGCGTCGGGATACGTTTTCACCGCGTACTGGGCACGATTGATGGCCGCCAGGAAAGCGTTGCGCTTCATGTAGTAACGGGCGACGTGCACTTCGAGCGAAACGAGCGCGTTAACGAGATACTTCATGCGCTGGATGGCATCCGGGGTGTACTTGCTGTCCGGGAACTTGGTTACCAGTTCGCGAAAAGCGTCGAACGATTCACGCGCGCCTTTCGGGTCGCGCTCGGTCATGTCTTGCTGGCTGATCTGACCCATGAAACCTAGGTCTTCGTTGAAGTTGATCAGTCCCTTCAGGTAATAGACGTAATCGACGTTCGGGTGATTGGGATGCAGCTTGATGAAGCGATCGCAGGCGGCAATGGCTGAAGCCGGCTCATTGTCCTTCCAGTAGGCGTAGGCCATGTCGATCTGCGCCTGCTGGGCGAAACGTCCGTACGGGTAGCGCGATTCGAGCTTTTCAAAATACTGGACGGCCTTCTCGTACGAACCTTCGTTCATCGCTTCCTTGGCCTCGACGTAAAGCTTGTTCGCCGACCAGCCGACCGTTTCGTCCTTCACTTCCGGCAACAGGCCGCATCCAGCGAGGACTGTGGCGAGGAAAAGCGCTGCGATAACCGCTAAACTACGCATGATGAAAATTCCACATAAGAAAACAGAAGTTGAAACCGAAATCGGGGCCAAGCCTATTTCGCCCGAAAAGCATACCGGGGCCGGCGAAAAGCGCGTCGATTATAGCGCAAACCCCAGCCACGCTTTGACCGTTCCGGGCGATTGCGGCGGCTTGCGGCTCGATCAGGCGCTCGTCCGCTTGTGGCCCAAACACTCGAGAAACCGCTTGCAGAACTGGATCCGCGAAGGCCGCGTCAGCGTCGGCGGAAAAGTCATCAGCGAGCCGAAACAGAAGCTCTGGGGCGGCGAACTGCTTGAGGTTATTGAAGCGCCGGATGAGAACCTGCTTTCCTCGTCGCCCGAAGCGATCGCGCTCAACATCGTGCATGAGGACGAAACGCTGATCGTGCTCGACAAGCCTGCCGGCTTGGTTGTGCATCCCGGCAGCGGCAACTGGACTGGGACCTTGCTCAACGCCTTGCTGTATCACGAACCGGCGCTTGAGAAAGTGCCGCGGGCCGGCATCGTGCATCGTCTGGACAAGGATACGACCGGCTTGATGGTCGTCGCCAAAACGCTTGAGGCGCAGACCGATCTGGTGCGCCAGCTTCAGGCGCGGACCGTTAAGCGCTACTACCAGGCACTGGTGCGCGGCGTGCTCGAATCGGGTGGAACGGTCGATGAACCGATCGGACGTCATCCAACCCAACGAACCAAAATGGCGGTCGTCCAAAGCGGCAAGCCGGCGCGGACGCACTTTCGGGTCGTCGAGCGCTTCATCGATTGCACGCTGGTCGAATGTGCGCTGGAAACCGGGCGTACGCACCAGATTCGTGTGCACATGACGGCGCTCGGGCATCCACTGGTCGGTGATCAAGTCTACGGTAGCGGCGCCAGCCGGGTGCCGATCGGTCCCGAGTTCCCACGGCAGGCATTGCATGCGCGGCGTCTCGGTCTGGTTCATCCGGCGACCGGGAAGCCGATGCTGTGGAAGTCGAACATGCCCGAGGACATGGCCGAACTGATCGAGACCGCGCGCATGCTGGCGTTCGAAGCGCGCGCGCTGGCGGAGGAAGAGAGCGACGACTGGGACGACGATTTCGAGGACGGGCCGGAGATCATCTATGCCTACGGCGATAACACGGAAGACGATGACGACATCGACTGAGACGTGCTTTATCGCGCCTGACTGGCCGGCGCCGCCGAACGTCCGGGCACTGATCACCACGCGCCAGGGTGGCGTGAGTGGCGGTGTGTATTCCAGCCTGAATTTGGGCGATCACGTCGGCGACGACACGAGCGCCGTCGCGAACAACCGGGCGCTCATTGCGAGCCGAGTCAATGCGCGCCTGCTGTGGCTCAAGCAGGTTCACGGCACGCGCGTGGTCAATGCCGCCGACTGCCTTTATGCAGACCTAACCGCGATTCCCGAAGCCGACGCTTCAATGACCCGGCAGGCCGGGGTTGCGTGCGCGGTAATGACGGCCGATTGTCTGCCGGTGCTGTTCTGCGATCGCGCGGGAACGGTGGTCGCGGCGGCCCATGCCGGGTGGCGCGGTCTGCTCGACGGTGTTCTCGAAGCGACGATCGCCGCAATGGGTGTTCCAGCGGATGAGCTCATGGCCTATCTCGGTCCGGCCATCGGTCCGCAGGCCTTTGAGGTCGGCGACGAGGTCCGTTCGGCCTTCGTAGCGCTATCGAGCGAGGCGGTCACTGCCTTTCATCCGGGTCGCGGCGGCAAATGGCTGGCGGACATTTATCTGCTGGCGCGACAACGCCTGTCGGCCGAAGGCGTGACGCAGATCTACGGCGGCGAATTCTGTACCGTGACCGATGCGGCGCGCTTCTTTTCGTATCGGCGCGATGGTCAGACCGGCCGGATGGCGTCGCTGATCTGGCTTGATCCGCGTTGACGGCGTTTTGCCAGGTTCCTTCTTTTTCCTGAACTCACCAGAAAATTGAAATGCTCTGCGCCGTGTTGTCGCGCACATCGAAGCGTTTCTGAACGGTTCGGTCTTCGTACCTTGCGTTGATCAGGTAGGAACCGGGAGGAAGCTGGAGCAGCACGAGTGGTCCCGCGCCGGAAAGGGAAACGATCGGCTCGCCCAGCACCGTTGCAAGGTTTAGCGTGACATTGCTGACATAGGATCCGGACGCTTCGGAAAGAACGAGCCGGGTGTTGTAGTTGGGCCGGGCCCGATCGATTTCCGCGAGTTCCTCGTCGCCGATGCCGCCCGAAAGATAAGGAACGCCGTTCGAGAAACCGGGTTCGAGTCGTTGCTCCTGTGCGATGCCAAGGGGCGAGGACAACATCAGGAACGGCATGATGACTGCGAGAACTGGCAGGCGCATTGCGGACTCCTTTCCAAAGATTCCATGG
>JAGNOM010000022.1 GCA_017990155.1 Propionivibrio sp.
CCGGCGATTCGCTCTACGTACCCGCCTCGGCGTTGCACGGCACGACCTGTGTCGCTGATGGCCGACTGCTCGACATGTTCACGCCGCAGCGTGAAGATTTCCTCAAGGCTTAAAGGAGAATTACATGAAGTTGGAAACACGCTATTCGCATCACCCGGAAGACGTGAAGGGTTACGACACCGAGACGCTCCGTCGCCATTTTCTCGTTGAACAAGTCTTCGTGACCGGCGAACTGAAACTCACCTACACGCATGTGGATCGGGTGGTCTTCGGTGGTGCCGTTCCGACGACGCAAGCGCTCGCGCTCGAAGGCGGGAAGGAATTCGGAACGCCGAACTTCCTCGATCGCCGCGAACTGGGCATCGTCAATCTCGGCGGGAACGGTCGGGTTGTGGTCGATGGCGAAACGCACGCGCTGTCGAGTGGTGACGGCCTCTATGTGGGCATGGGAGCCAAGGCGATTTCGTTCGAAAGCGACGATCCGGCCCAGCCTGCGAAGTTCTATCTCATGAGCAGCCCGGCGCACGCCACGTATCCCACGGTACGCATCACGCGTGCCGATGCCAACCCGAAGAAGCTGGGTTCGTCCGAGACCTGCAACGTGCGCACGATCTATCAATACGTCCACCCGGCCGTCTGCAAGAGCTGCCAGCTGGTGATGGGTGTGACGGTGCTGGAGCCGGGCAGCGTGTGGAATACCTATCCGCCGCATACCCACGAGCGCCGCATGGAGGTCTATCTCTATTTCGGCATGGCCGACGCGACGCGCATCTTCCACTTCCACGGGCAACCCGCTGAAACGCGGCACATCGTGATGGCTAACGAGCAGGCGGTGATATCGCCGTCGTGGTCGATCCACTCGGGCGTCGGCACCGGCGCGTACTCCTTTGTCTGGGGCATGGCGGGCGAGAACCAGACCTTCGACGACATGGACGGCCTCGGCCCCAACGACATCAAATAAAGGAAATGGCGATGAACGGAATACTTGACGCATTCAAGCTGGATGGGAAGGTGGCGCTCGTCACCGGGTCGGAACGCGGGCTCGGTCGCGGCATGGCCGTCGCTTTGGCCCAGGCCGGCGCCGATATCGTCGGCGTGACGCACGCCGCTGAAGCTCCGGAAACTGCCGCCGCGATCGAAGCGACCGGCCGGAAGTACGTGCATGTGCAGGCCAACCTGCTCAGCATCGAGCCGATCGAGGGCGTGGTCGCCAAGGCGGTGGAAGCCTTCGGTCACATCGACATTCTGGTCAACAACGCCGGAATCATCATGCGCAACGACTCGGTGGACTTTACCGAGAAGGAGTGGGACGACGTGATGAACATCAACGTCAAGTCGGTGTTCTTCATGTGCCAGGCTGTCGCCCGCCAGTTCATCAAGCAGGGCAACGGCGGCAAGATCGTCAACGTCGCCTCGATGCTTTCCTTCCAGGGCGGCATCCGCGTGCCGTCCTACACTGCCTCCAAGAGCGGCGTGAAGGGCATCACCATGCTGCTGGCCAACGAATGGGCCAAGCACGGCATCAACGTGAACGCCATCGCTCCCGGCTACATGGCCACCGACAACACCGCCCAATTGCGCGCCGACGAAGCGCGCAGCAGCGAGATTCTCGGTCGCATCCCGGCCGGGCGCTGGGGTACGCCGGAAGACCTCGGCGGCGCGGTGGTGTTCCTGGCCTCCAAGGCTGGCGACTACGTTAACGGTTACACCATCGCCGTCGATGGCGGCTGGCTGGCGCGCTAAGTCTTTCGAGGAGCAAACGTATGCAGCCTTTCATGAACGCCGATTTCCTCCTCCCGGATGCGAGTTCGCGGAGGCTGTATCACGACTATGCGGCGGCGATGCCGATTATCGACTATCACTGCCACCTGCCGCCGGCCGACATCGCCAATGACTCCTGCTTCAAGAATATGGCGCACGCATGGCTGGGCGGCGATCACTACAAATGGCGCGCCATGCGCTCGAACGGAGTGCCGGAAGAAGACATCACCGGCCACGAACCCGACTACAGAACCTTCCTTGCCTGGGCAAAAACGGTGCCGCGCCTGGTGGGGAATCCGCTTTACCACTGGACGCACCTCGAACTGCAGCGCTACTTCGGAATCTACGAACCGCTTTCGGAGAAGACGGCGCCGAAGATCTGGGAAGCCTGCAACGCGCAGATCGTGACGCCCGAGTTCGGTGCTCGCGCCCTGCTCAAACGCATGAAAGTGCGTGCCGTCGGTACCACCGACGATCCGGCCGATTCGCTTGAACACCACATCGCCTACGCGGCCGCGCGTCAGCCCGGCGATCCGGTGATGACGCCGAGCTTCCGGCCGGACAAGGCGCTGGTCATCGAGGACCTCGACGCCTGGAGAGGCTATCTGGCGAAACTGGGCAGCGTTGCGGATGTGTCCATCTGGTCATATCAGGACCTGGTGAAGGCACTCGACAAGCGCCACGCGGCATTCCACGACCTTGGCTGCCGGGCGTCCGACCACGGCCTGGTGGTGCCGTTTGCCACCTTTGCCACTCCGCCGGCGCTGGAGTCCATTTTTGTAAAGCTCCTGGACGGAAAGCTTGTGACGCAGGACGAAGCCGATGCTTTCAAGACGGCAATCCTGCTCGAAGTCGGGCGCATGAACGCCGCGCGCGGCTGGGCGATGCAACTGCACATGGCCGCAATCCGCAATCTGAACACGCCGATGTTCAAGCATCTCGGGCCGGATACAGGCTACGACGCCGTGAGTGATGAGAAGATTGCGCGCAAGCTCGCTGACTTCATGGACGCTCTGCAGAGCGAAGGAATGCTGCCCAAGACCATCCTCTATTCGCTGAATCCGGGCGACCTCGAGGTGCTGGGCACGATCATGGGGTGTTTCCAGGATGGATCGATGCCGGGCAAGATCCAGTGCGGATCGGCCTGGTGGTTCAACGACCACATCGAAGGCATGCGGCGGCAGATGGTCAGCCTCGCGAATCTCGGTTTGCTGTCGCGCTTCGTCGGCATGCTCACCGATTCACGCAGTTTCCTTTCCTTCCCGCGTCACGAGTACTTCCGCCGCATTCTCTGCGCACTCGTCGGCAGCTGGATCGAAGCCGGTGAAATTCCCGCCGACTTCGAAACCTTCGGCGGCATGGTGCAGGACATCAGCTACCGCAACGCCAAGAGCTACTTCGCCATTCCGGGCGTCGAGGATTAACCCCTGAACGGAGCGTCAGTTGTAACAGAGCCCCGCGTCCTGCCAAGGAGTGCGGGGCTCAGCCAATCTCTATATCTCCCCGTCGGGACGATGCCGAATCGCTAACGACCGTTTCGTCGTACAATGGCTCGCCAGTCTCCTCGTAGCAGGAATGGCACGTGGCCGGGCAATCATGCTCAGGAGCGCGTGGTCGGAAACGGGGAACTACAGGATTGAGCAGACTTCCAGTGTGTCAAATAAAAAACCCGCAGCGCTTTGCAGCGATGCGGGTTTGTCAGGAGTTTGTTGCTGGAGTTGCTGTTTTACTTGGTGCCCAGGAAGGGACTCGAACCCCCACAGTGTTGCCACCACTAGGACCTGAACCTAGCGCGTCTACCAATTTCGCCACCTGGGCATCTCCAGCGAAGGCGAGATTCTAAAGGATCAAAATAAAATGTCAATCAAAAAACTGTCAAAAATAAGAAAGAGCGATCCGCACTTTCATCGTGAAGCGGCCAAGTACGAACAGCCTTTGCCGTCACGGGAATACATATTGAGCGTTGTCGAAGATCAGGGCAAACCGGTCAGCTTTGACGAGTTGTGCATCCTGCTAGACATTCACAAACACGAGTACGACATGTTCCAGCGCAGGCTTGCCGCGATGGAACGTGAGGCGCAGTTGATGCGCAACCGCAAGAACGCCTATATCGTTCCTGAACGCGCCAGCCTGATCGCTGGACGAATCGAGGGTCACTCGGACGGCTACGGCTTCCTGGTGCCGGACGATGGCGGCGACGATCTGTTCCTTGATTCAAAGCAGATGACGAAAGTGTTGCACCGCGATCGTGCGCTGGCGCGCGTGGTCGGGGTCGATCGCAAGGGACGGCGCGAGGGTGCCATCGTCGAGGTGCTGGAACGGGCGAACAGCAAGGTGGTCGGGCGCGTGCTGATCGAGCATGGCATCACCGTCGTCGTGCCGGAAAACCGGCGCATCAATCAGGACATCCTGGTCACGCCTGAAAGCAAGCAGAAGGTGAAGTCGGGTCAGGTGGTGATGGTCGAGATCATCGAACAGCCGAACCGTCATTCGCAGCCGATCGGGACGATCGTCGAAGTGCTCGGCAATTACGCCGATCCAGGCATGGAGATCGAAATCGCGCTGCGCAAGAACGATCTGCCATTCGAGTTTTCGCCGAGGGTGGTTGAGGAGACGAAGGCCTTGCCGGACAAGGTGAAGAAAACCGAGTGGGCGGGCCGCAAGGATATTCGAGACCTGCCGCTGGTGACGATCGACGGCGAGACGGCCAGGGACTTCGACGATGCGGTGTTCGCCGAGAAGGACGGGCGCGGCTGGCGGCTGGTGGTGGCGATTGCCGACGTGAGTCACTACGTGCGGCCTGGAATGGCGCTCGATCGCGATGCGATGGACCGTGGCAATTCGGTTTACTTCCCGCGCCGGGTGATTCCGATGCTGCCGGAGAAACTGTCGAACGGCTTGTGTTCGCTCAATCCCGATGTCGACCGGCTGGCGATGGTCTGCGACATGAGCATCGGTTCGACCGGCAAGATCAAGGCTTACTCGTTCTACCCAGCGGTGTTCCGCTCGAAGGCGCGCCTGACCTACAACCAGGTCTGGAGCTGGCTGAACGGCGGCGCACAACCGGACAACGAAGTGCATCTCGAACTTCAGCCGCAGCTGCAGGCGCTGTATGCCCTGTTCAAGGTGCTGCTCAAGGCGCGCCACAAGCGCGGCGCGATTGATTTCGAGACGATCGAAACGATGATGCTGTTCAACGATCAGGGCAAGATCGAGAACATCGTTCCGGTGCAACGCAACGACGCGCACCGCCTGATCGAGGAGTGCATGCTGGCGGCCAACGTCTGTGCCTCGGCGTTCCTGGAGAAGCACAAACAGCCGTGCCTGTATCGAATTCATGAAGGACCGACGCCGGAGAAGCTGGAAGCCCTGCGCAGTTTCTTACGCGAATTCGGCCTGGGTCTGCCCGGCGGCGAAAATCCGACGGCCAAGGATTACGGCGCACTGCTTGAGAAGATCAAGCCGCGCCCGGATGCGCAACTGTTGCAGACGGTGATGCTGCGCTCGCTGCGGCAGGCCATGTACAGCCCCGACAATGTCGGCCACTTCGGATTGTCGTACGAGCACTACACGCACTTCACGTCGCCGATCCGGCGCTATCCCGATCTGCTGGTCCATCGCTCGATCAAGGCCGTACTTGAAGGCACGCGCTACACGCCGGGCAAGTGGGACGAAATCGGCATGCATTGTTCGATGACCGAACGGCGTGCCGACGAAGCGACGCGCGACGTCAATAACTGGCTCAAGTGCTACTACATGCAGGATCGCGTCGGAGAGGAGTTCGATGGAGCGATCGCCGCAGTGGTGCCGTTCGGTATTTTCGTCGCGCTTGACTCGGTCTATGTCGAGGGCCTGGTGCACGTTTCGGAGCTGGGCGAGGACTACTTCCAGTTCGATAACGTCAAGCACCAGATGCTCGGCGAGCGTAGTGGCAAGCGCTTCCGCCTGGGCGACCGGGTGCGCGTACGCGTGGTGCGTGCCGATCTGGAAACGGGGCGCATCGATTTCGTACTCGCGACGCCGCAGGTGACGGGTGAAGCCGCGCAGCGGTCAGCGGCGAAGCTGTCGGCCAAGGTCGTAGCGCAGCCTGCAGAGAGGTTTGCGTCGAGAGCGCCCAACAAGGGCACGGCAAAGACGGCTGCGAAACCTGATCACAAGGGGAAGTCGACTGCAGGAGGAAAACACGCCGCCAAACCGGCAGCCAAGGCTTCCGCTAAACCATCACCGCGAGCCAAGGCCAAGCCGGCGACACGAACCAAGCCGGTGACAGCGGGCGCCGCCGCAAAGAAACGCGTCGTGTCGAAAAAGCATCACTAGGCGGTTTTTTTCCGTCTGCTGGGAGGCGCTTCCGTCAGGGGCGCCTCCCGAACGCAAGGTAAAATAGCAGCTCGATCCCGCACCAGAGAATCCCAATGTCACAAATCAGCTTTATCCATGGCTTCCACGCCATCATCGCCAAGCTTCGCCATCAGCCAGACGCGATTCTTGAGATTTTCATCGACGCCGAGCGTCACGACGCCCGTGTGCGCGATCTCATGCGTCATGCCGAGTTGCACGCGGTCAAGGTCGTTCCGGTCGATTCCAAGCGGCTTGAAGGCATGGCCGGTGGCGGCACGCGGCATCAGGGCGTCGTTGCACGCGTTTCCGGCGAGTCGCGCCATGTGACGCTTGATGACGTGCTCGATACACTGGAAGAACCAGCATTCCTGCTGGTACTCGACGGCATCCAGGATCCGCACAATCTAGGCGCCTGCCTGCGTGTGGCCGATGCCGTGGGCGCACATGCGGTGATCGCGCCGAAGGATCGGGCGGTTGGCCTCACGCAAACGGCGATCAAGGTCGCCAGCGGTGCCGCCGAGAGCGTCCCGTACATCACCGTGACCAACCTGGCGCGCACGCTGCGCGAATTGCAGGAACGCGAAATCTGGGTGATCGGCACCGATGCTGAAGCCAAGGAAGATTTATACGCCGCGCAATGGCCTGCGGCGACCGCGTGGGTGCTTGGCGCCGAGGGCGACGGCATGCGCCGTCTGACGCGTGAAACCTGCGACCAGCTGGTGACGATTCCGATGCTCGGTTCGGTACAGAGCCTGAACGTCTCGGTGGCGTCGGGTGTGTGCTTGTACGAGGCGCGCCGTCGTCGCGGAAGCTGATCGTTATTTTTTTGTTTAGCTCTTCAAGGGGAATGCCGTGAGTGATCTGAAAGCACGTTTCGAAGCTGCCGTGGCGAATTCAAAGACGCTAAGCGAGCGTCCGGACAATGCGACCTTGTTGAAACTCTACGCGCTCTACAAGCAGGCGACGACCGGCGACGTCGAGGGCAAGCGTCCCGGATTCACCGATATGGTTGGGCGTGCGAAATACGACGCCTGGGCCGGCATCAAGGGAACGTCGGGCGAGGAGGCGATGAACCAGTACATCGCGCTTGTTGAATCGCTGCAGGCGGCGTGATCTGAAAATGGAACCGCTACAGGTTCTTTGCTTCGGAGATTCCAACACCTGGGGCTATGCGCCGGTCAGCGCCGATCGTTATCCAGCCGATGTGCGCTGGACGGGCGTCATGGCCCATCTCCTTGGTGACCGCTTCCATGTCATCGAAGAAGGCCAGAACGGCCGCACGACGGTTTGGGATGATCCGCTGGAAGGCGGCCACAAGAATGGTCTGGTTTACCTGACGGCGTGTCTGGAAAGCCACCACCCGATTGACCTCGTGATCCTCATGCTGGGAACCAACGATCTGAAGGCGCGCTTCTCGCTGACGGCGCTGGATATTTCGCTTGGGGCCGAACGGCTGGTGCAGACCATCCAGAAGTCCGTCTGGGGACCGCGCGGGAACGCACCGGCCATTCTGCTGGCAGCGCCTCCACCGGTCGATCCGAAGGACGATGCTGCGGAGATGTTTGCCGGGTCGAAAGAAAAGTCCGTCGATCTGGCGCGGCGCTACGCTGAAGTCGTCACCCGTTGCGGATGTGGCTTGCTGGATGTCGGCAAGATCGTCGCCGTCGATCCCCGGGATGGCATCCACTACAGCCGGGACGCACATCGGGAACTCGGGGCCGCCATGGCGAAACGCGTACAGTCGATTTTTCCGGAGTGATGCCGTGCACCACCGTCTTGAATGACGGTGGTGGCGAAGCTCAGCCGTCAACGGGGTGCAGCGGCGTCTCCAGCGTGAGCTGGTAGAAGGCGAGGTCGAGCCAGCGGCCGAATTTGAAACCGGCCTGTGTGATTGTTCCCGAGTGAACAAAACCCAGCCGCGTGTGTAGCGCGATGCTGCCTTCGTTGGTCGCATCGATGCCACCGATCAATAGGTGGATTCCTTGCTCCCGGGCCTTTTCGATCAGCGCAGTGAGCAACATCGGACCGTACCCGTGTCCGCGATGTGCGTGGTGTACGTAGACCGAATGTTCGGCGGAGTACTTGAAAGCCGGGAACGCACGAAATGTCCCGTAACTGGCAAAACCCAGCAATTCCCCCGCATCGGATTCCAACCCGATCACCGGGAAATTGCCCGCTTCCTTGGTCTTGAACCAGACGACCATGCTTTCCGGTGGCCGCGGCTTGTAGTCATAGAGTACCGTCGAATTGACAATCGCCTCGTTGAGGATCGCGAGGATTGATGAGGCGTGGCGCTCAAAAGTGCAGGAAACGAGCTTCATGGGTATCGAAAGGCGGAGAAATATCCTGGTTAATCGGCGTTGCTCAGAATTCGATTACTGTCCCGACGAATGCCGGAATGAATCGATCGCCGAATGACTGTTGCAGGCGCGACATCATCTGGAAGCCGGTGCAGTGGTTGGCTGCGACAAAGTCGGGCGCGAATGCCAGCAGTTCGGCGATGGTTTGATCCTGCTGCGATCCGGATACCGGCCCGAGGTGCGTGCCTCCGATCCAGCCTTGCAGACGCGCTGCCCCGGTGATGGCGAGGCCGTGCCGGACCATGTTCACCAAGCCGGAATGGGTGCAGCCGCTGACGACGACCAGACCCTGGCTTCCTTTGTAAAACAATGCCATATCGTCACTGATTTCGTCCTGACAGTCGCAGTCGGTCGCGTCGCCATGAACAACCAGTCGGGCGTCTCCGGTTTCGAAGTTTGTGCTTCGCGGCACCGGGCCACTTAACCACATGTCGGGCAATATTTCCGTGGGCTCGCGAACCATCCGGAAGTCGGCTCCCAGTGCTTCCAGTTGTTCTCGCCGATGCGGGATTCCGATGAATTTCCTCGTGCCTCCCGAGACGGCATACCTCGCCCGGAACGCATCTTTGTGGAGATACAGCGGGAGTGTCTTCCTGGCTTGGGTAAGCAACGGATACAGCCCGCCAGTATGGTCGTAATGCCCGTGGCTGATTGCGATCAGGTCAATCGAAGCCGGCGATATGCCGAGCAATCCAAGGTTGTGGATGATCGCGGAGGATTGTCCAGTATCAAGGAGAAGCCGCTTGTTCTGTGTTTCGATCAACATGGATAAACCGTGCTCACCGACGAAGGGCGCACTGGCGCCGATCGGGACACAATTGTCGATCACGACGGTGATTTTGGCATTCATGTCAGACGGATTCCGGTAATGGCTCACGAGTAAGGTCTGGGAGACTACTCCCGGGAAAACACGGCTGCAAGACGATTGGTATCCGATCGTCCGCGCCCCGGATGGATGATCAAGCGCTGGAAAGGGGGTGTGCGGCGCGGATTTGCTTGCAATCCTATTGAGACTGTACAAAAATACAGCTTGTTATATGGAGGGTTAGTCCATGATCAAACTTACGCCGCGACAGCAGGAAATTCTCGATTTCATCCGCAATACGCTCGAGGTGCTTGGGGCGCCTCCAACGCGGGCGGAAATTTCCAACGCCTTCGGCTTTGCGTCGCATAACGCGGCCGAAGAGCATCTCAAGGCGCTTGCCAAGAAAGGGGCGATCGTCCTGGAGCCCGGTTCGGCGCGAGGTATTCGACTGGTCGAACAGTTGGGTTTGCCGCTCATAGGCAGCGTTGCCGCTGGAAGCCCGATTCTTGGGGTAGAAAACGTGCAGGCACGGTATGCGCTGGATTCCAGCCTGTTCAAACCACGAGCGGATTTTCTGCTGCGCGTTCGTGGATTGTCGATGATCAACGCGGGTATTCTGGACGGCGATCTTCTGGCCGTGCATCGCAGCAGCGAAGCACGCAACGGTCAGATTGTGGTGGCGCGACTGGATGACGATGTGACGGTCAAGCGCTTCCGCCAGCACGGCGACATCATCGAACTCATCGCCGAAAACCCCGATTACGCCCCGATTGTCGTGGATACGCGCGAGCAGTCCGTGGAGATCGAGGGCATCGCTGTCGGCCTCATCCGCGGCGGCGAGGCTATGTAGCGAATGGCGTCTCGTCGATGGCAATATCGGTCGCGTTTGTGCGGCAAGCGATCGCTATTTCTTTTCCGAATACGCCTTTAGCAGCTTTGTCGTTATCGGGTGCTGGTTTTGTTCCGCGTAGTCCAAGGGGATCTTGCCGGCGGAATCCTTGCTGAGCGGATCGGCGCCATTTTCAATCAGATACTTCGACAGTTTTGGTTGTCCGGTCGATGCGGAAAGGTGAAGCACCGTTTGGCCAGATGCCGATTTGACCATGATGTCGGCTTTTTTCTCCAGGAGCAGTTCCACTTGCTTTCGCCCACCGGACAGCACGGCGGCATGGAGCGGAGTCATCCCGACATTGTCCGTGGCATTGATGTTCGCACCGTGTTCAAGGAGGAACTCGGTTGTCTTGAGGCGGCCATAGAACGCGGCCATATGCAGCGGGGTTCTTCCCAGCGCATCCTTGCTGTCGATGTTGGCGCCGGAGTCGAGAAGTGCCTTGATTTCGGTGAGGTCGCCCTTGATGGCGGCCTTGGAAATCGCCGGTTCAGCGACCGGTGGCGCTTCGCTTTCGACGGGTGCTTCGATCGTCTTTTCGACCGGCCGGTTGCATGCCGCAAGTTGTAGTGAAAGCGCGCCAATAATCAGGCTGGCCGCAATTTGATAGATCACTCCGAGGCAGCGACTACGGCCGTCGGAGCGACGAACTGTGGTGCGTTGGTTCATGTATATCTCGGTTTACGGATGGTCTGGGTCAGCGGCAATCATAAACGATAGAGCCGGCATTTGCGCCAAACGAGCTCCAAACAGCCGGTAACGAACCCGCCGCCGATCATCGGAAAAGTCCCGTCCGCGCATTCTTCACTTCTAGCACTTTCGGATTTTCGGCTACAATTCGGCTTTCCCGCTGCAGATATTTCCATGACCAAATACGTCTTCGTTACCGGCGGTGTGGTGTCCTCGCTTGGCAAGGGCATCGCGGCTGCTTCCCTGGGTGCAATCCTCGAATCACGCGGCATCAAGATCACCCACCTCAAGCTTGATCCCTATATCAACGTCGATCCCGGAACGATGAGTCCGTTCCAGCACGGTGAGGTTTTTGTCACTGAAGATGGTGCCGAAACCGATCTGGATCTCGGACACTACGAACGCTTCACCAGCGCCCGCATGACCCGGCGCAACAACTTCACCACCGGACAGATCTACGAAACGGTGATCAAGAAGGAGCGCCGCGGTGAATACCTCGGCAAGACCGTTCAGGTGATTCCGCATATTACCGACGAGATCAAGAACCACATCCGCCGTGGTGCGGAAGGCGCGGACGTGGCGATCGTCGAAGTCGGCGGCACGGTCGGCGACATCGAGTCGCTGCCGTTCCTCGAAGCCATCCGCCAGATGGGCTTGCAGGAAGGCCGCAACAACGCGTGCTACATGCACCTCACGCTCCTGCCGTACATCCCAACGGCCGGCGAATTGAAGACCAAACCGACGCAGCACTCGGTGAAGGAGTTGCGCGAAATCGGTATCCAGCCGGACATCCTGCTCTGTCGCGCCGATCGCCATATTCCCGAAGACGAGAAAGCGAAGATCGCGCTCTTCTGCAACGTCCAGCGCGAAGCCGTGATCGAATGCCTCGACGCCGATTCGATCTACAAGATTCCCGCGATGCTGCACGATCAAATGCTCGACGAGATCGTCTGCCACAAGCTCGGAATTCTCGCCAAGGCCGCGGATCTGACTGTCTGGAAGAAGATGGTGCACTCGCTTGAAAACCCCGAGCGGCTGCTCAATATCGCCTTCGTTGGCAAGTACGTTGATCTGACGGAATCCTATAAGTCGCTAACCGAAGCGCTGATTCACGCCGGCATTCACACGCACAGCAAGGTCAAGATCAACTACATCGATTCGGAAGAGATCGAAAGCGGCGGATGCGCTTCGCTGAAAGGCATGGATGCCATTCTGGTCCCCGGCGGCTTCGGCAAGCGCGGAACCGAGGGAAAGATCATTGCCATTCGCTATGCGCGTGAGAACAAGATCCCGTATCTCGGAATCTGCCTCGGCATGCAACTCGCAGTCGTTGAATACGCGCGGGATGTGGCCGGTATGGCTGGTGCACACAGTACCGAATTCGAAAAATCAACGCCTTACCCGGTGATCGGTTTGATCACCGAGTGGCAGGATGCTTCCGGCAAAGTCGAAAAGCGCGACGAAAGCTCCGATCTCGGCGGTTCGATGCGCCTTGGCGGCCAAGTGTGCAAGCTCGGCGAAGGAACGCTGGCGCGCGAGATCTACGGCAAGGACGAAATTGTTGAACGTCATCGTCATCGCTACGAGGTCAACAACACCCTGCTGGGCGAGCTTGAGGAAAAGGGGCTGGTGGTCTCCGGGCGCGCGCCGGGAACCGACCTTTGCGAGATGATCGAATTGCCGAAATCGACGCATCCATGGTTCGTCGGTTGCCAGTTCCATCCGGAATTCACCTCGTCGCCACGCAGCGGTCATCCGCTGTTTACGTCATTTGTCCGCGCCGCAATCGATAGCAAGGCCGGTAAATGAAACTCTGCGACTTTGAGGTCGGGCTGGACAAGCCGCTCTTTCTGATCGCCGGTCCATGTACTGCCGAATCGCTGGAGCTTTGCGTCGAAGTCGCCGGGCGCATGAAGGAAATCTGCGCCCGTCTTGGAATGCCTTATATCTTCAAGGCTTCGTACGATAAAGCCAACCGCAGCTCGGGAAAATCGGCACGCGGGCCCGGACTCGACGACGGTTTGCGGCTTCTTGCCGAGGTTCGTCGCCAGGTCGGCGTTCCTGTGCTGACAGATGTACACACCGAGAACGACGTTGAAGCTGTTGCCTCAGTCGTCGACGTCCTGCAAACGCCGGCCTTTCTTTGCCGCCAGACCGATTTCATCGAGGCCGTGGCGACATGCGGCAAGCCCGTGAATATCAAGAAGGGGCAGTTTCTGGCTCCCGGTGACATGAAACACGTCGTTGCCAAGGCCAAGGAAGCCAACGGCGGCGCTGACACGATCATGGTCTGTGAGCGCGGCGCGTCGTTCGGGTACAACAATCTGGTGTCGGACATGCGCTCGTTGGCCATCATGCGCGAGACGGCCTGCCCGGTGGTGTTCGACGCAACGCACTCCGTGCAGCTGCCGGGCGGTCAGGGAACTGTCTCGGGAGGGCAGCGTGAGCACGTGCCGGTTCTGGCACGCGCGGCCGTCGCTGCGGGCATCTCCGGCTTGTTTATGGAAACCCATCCACGCCCGGAGCTTGCGCTTTCCGATGGGCCCAATAGTTGGCCGCTCGACCGCATGGAGCGCCTGCTGACCTCGCTGCAAGCGATGGATCGGCTGGTCAAGGGTGAAGGTTTCGAGGAAATGCGATAGTCGCTGCTGTGGCGGGTATCCCGATAGTTGCACACGTATCTTTTGTAAAAAGGAAAAACCATGAGCTCAGTTGTTGATGTTGTTGCGCGCGAGATTCTGGATTCCCGCGGCAATCCCACCGTCGAATGCGACGTGTTGCTCGAATCCGGAGTGATGGGGCGTGCGGCGGTGCCATCGGGCGCGTCGACGGGGTCACGTGAGGCCATTGAGCTGCGTGACGGGGATGTGACTCGCTACCTCGGCAAGGGCGTCATGCAGGCCGTCGAGAACGTCAATACGGAAATTGCCGAAGCAATCATCGGCCTCGATGCACAGGAACAAGCCTTTATCGACCAGACCTTGATTCAGCTCGACGGCACGGAGAACAAGTCGAGGCTCGGCGCCAATGCCATGCTGGCGGTTTCCATGGCCGTCGCCAAGGCGGCCGCTGAAGAATCCGGTTTGCCGCTTTACCGTTACTTCGGCGGCTCCGGTCCGATGCAGATGCCGGTGCCGATGATGAACATCATTAACGGTGGTCAGCACGCCAATAACAGCCTGGATTTCCAGGAGTTCATGATTCTTCCCGTAAGCCAGAACTCGTTCCGCGAAGCGCTGCGCTGCGGTGCAGAAGTCTTTCATGCCCTCAAGAAGCTCCTCGACAAGAAGGGCTTTTCCACTGCCGTTGGCGATGAGGGTGGCTTCGCTCCGAATCTCGGCAGTCATGCCGAAGGGTTGCAGATGGTCGTTCAGGCCATCGAAGCAGCGGGTTACTTTCCCGGTGAGGATGTGCTGATCGGTCTCGACTGCGCTGCATCCGAGTTCTACAAGGATGGCAAGTATCATCTGGCGGGTGAGGGCTTGCAGCTGACTTCCGAGCAGTTCGTTGATTATCTGGCGAATCTTGCGGATGCGTTCCCCATCGTCTCGATCGAGGACGGGATGGCCGAAGGTGACTGGGACGGCTGGAAACTGCTGACGGATCGTCTGGGCGAGAAGGTCCAGATTGTCGGCGACGACGTTTTTGTGACCAATACGCGCATCTTCAAGGAAGGCATCAAGAAGGGCATCGCCAACTCGATCCTGATCAAGATCAACCAGATCGGCACCCTGTCGGAGACCTTTGCCGCGATCGAAATGGCAAAACGGGCCGGCTATACGGCGGTGATCTCGCATCGCTCCGGTGAAACCGAGGACAGCACAATCGCCGATATCGCGGTCGGCATGAATGCCCTGCAAATCAAAACCGGTTCGCTCTCCCGCTCAGACCGGATCGCCAAGTACAACCAGTTGCTGCGTATCGAGGAAGATCTTGGCGATACCGCTGGTTATCCTGGGCGCGACGCCTTTTACAATCTTCGGTGAAGAACCGAAGAGCGAGTTCGAAGCAACCGATCCGGGTCATCTCCTCAGGGATGGCTCGGTATTTTTTTCGCCTCGTTTTCGGTTGATCCATGCGCTGGCTATCCGTCGCCTTAATCGCGCTGATTGCGCTCTTGCAGTATCCGCTGTGGATCGGCAAGGGCGGCTGGCTACGCGTTTGGGATGTCGACCGACAGCTACAGTTGCAGAAAGACGGCAACAAGAAGCTTGAAATCAGGAATGCCGGACTTGATGCCGAAGTGCGCGATCTCAAGCAAGGCTACGATGCCATCGAAGAGCGTGCGCGATACGAGCTCGGTATGATCAAGGAAGGCGAAGTCTTCGTCCAGATTCCGGAGCGGCCGGCCGAGAGATCCGCGCAAGGGAATCCGCCGGACCCGGCGGCCGATTGATGAATGCGAGGGATAGCTGGAGCACTATTCCTCGCTTCCGGGACCGCTTACTCCAGCTCAACCTGGCCGGAAATGTTGGCCGTGACCAGCGATTCGCCGGCTTCGATCGGCATCGGTGCCGCTTCCGAGATCGCTGACTTGGCCGCCATGCGGAACATGGGCTCGGCGATTCTTCCCCCGGTACTCACCGACAGGTGTTTGATCTGGTACGACTTACCCAGCGCATCGGCAACGACCTTGGCTCTCGCCTTGAAAGCGGTAAGCGCGTCGAGCATTGCTTCGTTTTCCACCTTCTTTCGCGTTTCGGGTGATGGTTGCATGACGAGGCGAGCTACGCCGAGCGACGTTTGCAGCTTCCCGATCAACTCGGAAACCGCCGCTGTATCGCCTGATTCGAGCGAGATTTCGGAGCGCATACGCCATGATTCGATTTTTCCCGACTTCGAATAGGTTGGGTAGGTGCTAGTGTTTCCGCTCTGAACTTTCACGGTTGTGTAGGCTTTTGATACCTTCAGCGCATCCGCGATCACGGCATTGACCTGCCGTGAAAGCTCGCCGAGCGCGGGGCCGGCCGCTTCAGCCGAGAGCACCGCATAGACCTGATCGTTGGCCGCCGGACGACTGGCTTCTGCGGACAGTTCGACGACGGGCAGCTTTGGCGTGGCCGGTGTCGAGGTCTGCGCGATGGCGGGACAGGCGGCGATTGCGGCTGCAAGATATACGGTGCGCAACGGCATTTTCAGGTTCAACATCAGTCTTCCTCCGGTTCAAAGAGTTCGAATCTTTTTGTGATGCCGCGGTCTGTGGTTGCTGTTTGCAAAAAAACAGGCATGATAGGCCGGCATTCCGAGTGGCCATTCTAGCCCAGCGCTGTTATTGAATTCTTCTATTCGGGCTACTGAAGCTTGGTAGAATCCGGGTGACCTCATCGCTCAGAGGCTGATGAGGCGGGTAATCAAGGAGGCACAATGCTGAAAGTTGGACAAGCGGCACCAATGTTCGTCCTCCCCGATGCGGACATGGAGGACATCGACATTGCCCAGTTTCGCGGCAACAAGAATGTCATTCTGTTCTTCTACCCAAGAGACGACACACCGACCTGTACGCTCGAAGCCACCGATTTTTCGGACCATGAGGACGAGTTCTCACGGCACGGTTGCACCGTGATCGGTATCAGTCGTGATGACTGCCTCAAGCATGCCGAATTCCGCGACAAGCACGGAATCTCGGTGCGGCTCCTCTCCGATGCCGAAGGGGTGGCTTGCAAGCAGTACGGTGTGTGGCAGGCGAAGGAAGTGGATGGCGTCAAGAAACACGGCATCGTGCGCTCGACCTTCGTCATTGACAAACAGGGCATCCTCCGAGTCGCGTTGTACGGAGTGACTGCCAAGGGCCACGCGCTTGAGATCTTGCGCGAGGTTAAGGAACTCAATTCATGAATATGCAAGTTGTAAAGAACTCCGTAGT
>JAGNOM010000210.1 GCA_017990155.1 Propionivibrio sp.
GGTCTGGGTCAACAGCTGGTTCCTGCGCGACCTGCGCACGCCGTTCGGCGGCTCCAAACAATCCGGCATCGGCCGCGAAGGTGGTGTGCATTCGCTTGAGTTCTACACTGAACTCAAGAACATCTGCATCAAGCTCTGAGCGGCTACCGATGAACGCTTCGTCTTCCCCTGAAATCGGCCGCAGCATCGTCGCGGCCGGTATCAAGACCAACTTCCATGACGCCGGGGAGGGTACGCCCGGTTCGTCGACCGTGTTGCTGATCCACGGCTCCGGCCCCGGCGTTACAGCGTGGGCCAACTGGCGGCTGACCATACCGGAACTGGCCAAGCGTTCGCGCGTGCTGGCACCGGATCTGGTCGGCTTTGGGTTTACCGAGCGCCCGGAAGGTATCCAGTACGGACTCGACGCCTGGGTAGAACACGCCGTCGGTGTTCTCGATGCGCTGAATGTCGAGCAGACCGATGTTGTCGGCAATTCCTTCGGCGGCGGCATCGCGCTGGCGCTGGCGATTCGTCATCCTAAGCGCGTGCGCAAGCTGGTGCTGATGGGTAGCGTTGGCATCCCGTTCCAGATCACGCCGGCACTCGATGCCGTGTGGGGCTATGAACCGTCACCGCAAACCATGCGCAGCCTGCTCGACCTTTTTGCCTTCGACCGCAGTCTGGCAACCGACGAACTGGCTGAACTGCGCTACCGGGCGAGCATCCAGCCCGGTTTTCAGGAAGCCTTCGCCGCGATGTTCCCGGCCCCGCGCCAGCGCTGGGTCGACGGCCTCGCCAGCGAGTACGCCGACATCATGGCGCTGCCGCACGACACCCTGATCATTCACGGCCGCGACGACCAAGTGATTCCACCGGACAACGCGCTGCGCCTGAATCACCTGATTAGCCGTTCGCAAGCGCACATTTTTGGCCGTTGCGGGCACTGGGTACAGATCGAACACGCGGCGCGCTTCAACCGGCTGGTCGGCGATTTTCTGGCCGAGAAGTTGTGAGATCGCAAAAGGAAAAGACGACCGATCCACCGTTCGTGGTGAGCCTGTCGAACCATGAACAGGCGCACCAGCGGACATCGCGCCCTTCGACAGGCTCAGGGCGAACGGTGGTCGAGAACGGTCGGCCATATTTACGAACGTCAATGATTTGAACAACTCGAGAAAGCGACTATGGACCAACAACAGATCACGCAGCTTGGCGACGAACTCTACGAGGCGCTGACGGCCGGAAAAACCGTCAGTCCGCTGACTTCGCGCGGCTTCGACATCACCATCGAGGATGCCTACCACATCCAGCAGCGCATGCTGGCGCGGCGCATCGAGAAGGGCGAGAAGGTCGTCGGCAAGAAGATTGGCGTCACCAGCAAGGCGGTGATGAACATGCTCGGCGTCGGTCAGCCGGACTTCGGCTACCTGCTCGACGGCATGGTGTACAACGAGGGCGAGTCGATCCCGATGGACACGCTCATTCAGCCGAAGGCCGAAGGCGAGATCGCCTTCCTGCTCAACAAGGATCTGATGGGGCCGGGGCTGACGGCAGCCGATATCCTGGCCGCGACCGAAGGCGTGATGGCCTGCTTCGAGATCGTCGATTCGCGCATCCAGGACTGGAAGATCAAGATTCAGGACACCGTCGCCGACAACGCTTCCTGCGGCGTCTTCGTGCTCGGCGACAAGCTCGTCGATCCGAAGAAGGTCGATCTCTCGCTGTGCGGAATGGTGCTGGAGAAGAACGGCGAAATCGTCGTCACCGGCGCCGGCGCCGCGACGATGGCTTCACCGGTGAATGCCATGGTCTGGCTGGCGAACACGCTTGGTCGACTCGGCATCGGCCTCAATGCGGGTGACATCGTTCTCTCCGGTGCGCTCGGCGCGATGGTTCCGGTCAAGGCGGGCGACAGCCTGCGCGTCACCATCGGCGGCATCGGCGGTTGCTCGGTGCGCTTCGTCTAGTCAAGCCTTCTCATAAAAGGACCCCAACCCATGACGCAAAAGATCAAATGCGCGTTGATCGGCCCCGGCAACATCGGCACCGATCTGCTCTACAAACTGCAACGCAGCCCGCTGCTCGAACCGGTGTGGATGGTCGGCATAGACCCGGAATCGGAAGGGCTGGCGCGTGCCCGCGAACTTGGCTTGAAGACGACCTCTGACGGCGTCGATGGCCTGTTGCCGCATGTCGCGCCGGACGGCATTCAAATAGCCTTCGATGCGACCTCGGCCTATGTTCACGCCGAAAACAGCCGCAAACTCAATGCGCTCGGCGTGATGATGATTGACCTCACGCCGGCCGCCATTGGCCCCTACTGCGTGCCGCCGGTCAATCTCAAGACGCATGTCGGCCGCAAGGAAATGAACGTGAATATGGTGACCTGCGGCGGGCAGGCGACGATCCCGATGGTCGCCGCCGTCTCGCAGGTGCAGAAGGTGCGCTACGGCGAGATCGTCGCTACCGTTTCCTCGCGCAGCGTCGGTCCCGGCACGCGCAAGAACATCGACGAATTCACGCGCACCACAGCGGGCGCGGTCGAGAAGGTGGGCGGCGCGGCCAAGGGCAAGGCGATCATCATCATCAACCCGGCCGAGCCGCCGCTCATCATGCGCGACACGGTGCACTGCATTACCGACGACACGCCCGATCAGGCGGCGATCACCGCGTCGATTCACGCGATGATCCAGGAAGTGCAGAAGTACGTTCCCGGCTACCGGCTGGTCAATGGCCCGGTGTTCGACGGCAATCGCGTCTCGGTCTTCCTCGAGGTGACGGGGCTCGGCGACTACCTTCCAAAGTACGCCGGCAACCTCGACATCATGACGGCCGCAGCAGCGCGCACGGCCGAGATGTTCGCCGAAGAAATCCTCAACGGCTCGCTCAAGCTCGAGCCGGTGCAACTTGCAGCAGCGTAAGGAGAAGACAATGGATCTACGCGGAAGAAAAATTACCGTCCATGACATGACCTTGCGCGACGGGATGCATCCCAAGCGCCACCTGATGTCGCTGGAACAGATGATCGACATCGCCACCGGCCTCGACGAAGCGGGCGTGCCGCTGATCGAGGTGACGCACGGCGATGGGCTGGGCGGCTCGTCGGTCAATTACGGCTTCCCGGCGCATAGCGACGAGGAATACCTCGGTGCCGTCATTCCGCGCATGAAGCAGGCCAAGGTGTCGGCGCTGTTGCTGCCCGGCATCGGCACCGTCGATCACCTGAAAATGGCGAAAGACCTCGGCGTGACGACGATCCGCGTCGCCACGCACTGCACCGAGGCCGACGTCTCGGAGCAACACATCGCCATGGCGCGCAAACTGGAGATGGATACCGTCGGCTTCCTGATGATGGCGCACAAGGCGTCGCCGCAGAAGCTCGTCGAACAGGCGAAGCTGATGGAAAGCTACGGCGCCAACTGCATCTACGTCACCGACTCGGCTGGCTACATGCTGCCTGACGACGTGCGGACCCGCTTTGAGGCGGTGCGCGCGGCGCTGAAGCCGGAAACCGAACTCGGCTTCCACGGCCACCACAACATGGCGATGGGTGTCGCCAACTCGATCGTTGCTATTGAAGCCGGCGCCAACCGCATCGACGCGGCGTCGGCCGGGCTGGGCGCCGGGGCGGGCAACACGCCGATGGAAGTGTTCATCGCCGTGTGCGACCGCATGGGCATCGTCACCGGCGTCGATACCTTCAAGATCAGCGATGTGGCCGAAGACCGCGTCGTGCCGATCATGGATCACGCCATCCGCATCGACCGCGATGCGCTGACGCTGGGCTACGCCGGCGTCTATTCGAGCTTCCTGCTGTTTGCCAAGCGCGCCGAGAAGAAGTACGGAATTTCGGCCCGCGAGCTGCTCGTCGAACTCGGCCGCAAGGGTATGGTCGGCGGACAGGAAGACATGATTGAGGACACGGCCATGACCCTGGCCCGCGAGAGAGGATTGCTGGTATGAAACTGGATCAAGAAACGATTGCCGGGCTGGCCGAGCATCTGGAAAACGCCGAACTGCAGGCGCACGACGTGCTCAAGATCACCGACGAACATCCGGAGATGGACTGGGACGACGCCTACGCGATCCAGGCCGAGATCCTGCGCCGCAAGCTGGCACGCGGCAATCGCGTCGTCGGTCTGAAGGCCGGGCTGACGTCGCACGCCAAGATGAAGCAGATGGGCGTCGAAACGCCGTGCTTCGGCTTCCTCGTCGACACCTTCAGCGTGCCGGATGGCGGCGAGATCAGGATTGGTGAGCTGGTCCACCCGAAGGTCGAGCCGGAAATCGTCTTTGTTCTCAAGCGCGCGCTCAAGGGGCCGGGCTGCCATATCGGCGCGGTACTGGCGGCAACGGATTTCGTGATGCCCGGCATCGAGATCATCGATTCGCGCTACCGCGACTTCAAGTTCGACCTCAAGAGTGTGATTGCCGACAACTGTTCGTCGTCGCGCTTCGTGCTCGGCGGGCTGGCAGTTCCGGTCGATGAACTCGACCTGCGCACGCTCGGCGTGGTGATGGAAAAGAACGGCGAGATCGTCGGCATCGGCGCCGGCGCGGCCGTGCTCGGCCATCCGGCGGCGGCGATCGCCATGCTCGCCAACCACCTCGGCGCACGCGGCGAGGAAATCCCGGCCGGGACCATGATTCTGTCCGGTGGCGTCACCGAGGCCGTCGCGGTCAAGGCCGGCGACCATGTCAATCTGCGCATCCAGTCGCTGGGCAGCACCAGCGTTCGCTTCATCTGAACCGAAAGGAATCAACATGCCGCTCGCCCACATCTACATCATGGAAGGCCGCACCGTCGAGCAGAAGCGCGCGGTCATCGAGAAGGTGACCCAGGCGCTGCACGAGGCACTCAGCGCGCCGAAGGAAAACGTTCGCGTTGTGATTCAGGAAGTGCCCAAGACCAACTGGGGAATTGCCGGAACAAGTGCCGCCGATCTGGGCCGTTAGGCCGGATTCGGAAATCGACGCCGCCGGGCAGGGAGAAATTATGAAAACCGAAAATACGGTATTTCGCGTAGTCCGGCGGCGGGCAAAGCCAGGGTGTGAGCGTGCCTACGAGGCACTAATTGCGGGCATGTTCGAGCAGGCGAAAGGCTTCCCCGGTTACCTGTCGGCCGAACTGATTCCGCCGGAAGTGCCGGGCGGTGAGTACCAGATCCTGCAGCGCTTCGCCACGGAACAGGATCTTGAGCGCTGGAATGCCTCCGAAGAACGCGCGACTTGGCTCGAACGATTGCGCCCGGTAGCTGAAGGCGATCCCGAGTACCGACTGCTGACCGGCCTCGATGCCTGGTTTGCGCCCACCGTACTACCCACCTCCAAGCCGCCGGTTCGCTGGCGCATGACGGTCGTGAGCTGGCTCGGCATCTTCCCGACCGTCGCCGCCTTGCTGTGGTTTGTCGCGCCGCTGCTCGCGCCCTTGCCGTTTCTCGTCAGAACCGCGATCTTCACGGCGCTGGTCGCCGTCGCGATGAGCTACCTCGTGATGCCGCGCCTATCGCGCTGGATGGCGTGGTGGCTGAAGAAGTAACGCCTGACTTCCGAATTGCCGATTACCACCGATTTATTGAGAATCGTAAATGTAACTGACCACCCATCTACCGTTCGTGGTGAGCCTGTCGAAC
>JAGNOM010000211.1 GCA_017990155.1 Propionivibrio sp.
GGTGACAATCGTTCAGAATCGTTCAGTGCGAGCCGTGCCGCGTTCGCGGCGGCGATAGGCGATCACCGCCGGGATGACGACGGCGGCGAGCAGAACGGCAATCAGCGCCAGCGGCCACAGCACTGGCGCATTCCATTCCTGCCGTCTTTTCTCGCGCTCGGCCACGTCGATACGCTGATATTTCAGCGCGTTGTTTCCAACGCCCATTGGCTTGCGGTTTTTCAGCCAGGTATGAGCGAGGGTGTAACTCTTCGGGTGGAAGCCGAAAATCCACGGAGCGTCGTGCTGCACGATTCGGTTCATTCGCGCGATGATCGAGGCGCGACGCGGGCCGTTCTTGCCATCGCTTTCCATGTTTTTCATTTCGGCGAATAGTGCGTCGAACTCGGAATTGTCGTAATTCGAGGCATTCTCGCCGCCAGACGCGACCTTGCCTTCGCGCCCCGAGAGCAGAAAGAAGAAGTTTTCCGGGTCCGGATAATCGGCATTCCAGCCGAAGAAGAAGATTTGTACCGCGCCCTTGCGAATCTTGTCCTGAAACCGGTTGTAGTCGGTCGAGCGAACGACCAACTGGATATCGAGCTTGGCGAACTGTCGCGTCAGCCAATCCAGCGTCGATTTATCCCCCATGCCGCCGGCCGTCGTATCGAGATTGAGCACCAGCGCTTCCCCGGTTTTCCCGTCACGCCCATCCGGCCAGCCCGCGTCGGCCAACAGCTTCTTCGCTGCCTCGATGGGCTTTCGCCGGGCCTGCCCCGCAAGCTTGTCACCGACCCAGTCGTAGACCACGGGGTTGATCGCCGATTCACCCTCGCCATACCCGAAGATCCCCGGCGGTACGGGGCCCATGGCGGGAATACCGCGTCCGTTCATGAAGATCGAAATGAATTCCTCCTGATCAACGGCGATCGACAGGGCTTGACGCAGCTTTCGTGCGCGGTCGGCGCCCACGCCATCCTTGCCACCGACCGTGGCGTCAAGCATGTTAAACCCCATGTAGAAGATCGAAGCGCGCACGCTGGTGAGCAAGCGGATTCCTCGTTGCTGCATATCGTCAGTCAGCTGAACGTCGCCCCCGGCGCCGAAGCGCACGGCCTGATCGAAGCTGTCGGAGGCAATTCCGGAGGCGTCATAGAAGCCCTGCAGAAACTTGTTCCAGTAGGGAATGCTCTCGGTCTCGCGTGAGAACACCACTTTGTCGATACGCGGCAGCGGCTTGCCGCAATCGTCAAGCAACCCTGCCGCCTTGTCGGTCGCCTCGCCTTCGCAGGGATAGATTTCACCATGAAAGTTCGGATTGCGTTCGAGTACCAGACGGCGGTTCGGATTATTCTCGGTCAACCGGTATGGCCCCGTACCGACCGGATACCAGTCGAGTGTCAGATTCTTCTCCGCCATCCCCGGCTGGCTGTAAAAGCGATCGGCCTCACGCGGCACCGGCGCAAAAAAAGGCATCGCCAGCCAATAGGAAAATTGCGGGTACTTTCCGTGCAACGTGATGCGATACGTGTAGCGATCAACCCGCACTACGCCCTCAAGCGGAAATCGATCGAGGTCGAGCCAAGTATCCGCGGGTTGCTCCTTGGCAGCCTTCTGCAAGGCTTCGCCAAGGGTCTTCAAGCCGACAATGCGCTCGGCCATCATCCCGAAAATCGGCGAATGCAGGCGAGGGAGAGCCAGTCGCTTGATCTGGTAGATGTAATCGTCGGCAACCAGCTCGCGCGTGCCGGTTTGTGCGAAGTCGGCAACAGTGTCGATGCCGCTCAGGGCTCTCCTGTCGAGATTGGCATAAACCGGTTTGCCCGCTTCATCAACCGCAAAGGCTGGATGCGGCTGGTAGCGGATTCCCGGGCGAATACTGATTTCGTAGACACTCTGCGCGATTGCTTCGGCCGGCGCATCGTCCGCCAGCGTTTTGCCTTCGGCATCGAGATAGCGTGGATGCGGCACCGATTTCGCGGTCGCCGGAATCAGCGTGTAGGGGCGCTCAAGATAGTGATATTGCAGCGGCGGTTCGTAAATCTGAGCCGTAAAGACGACTTCATCCTCGCTATAAGACTGCGCCGGATCCAGATGCTTGGGACGTTCGGTAAAGGCGGAATAAAGGATGCTCTGCCCACGCTCGCTAGCCGGATAGGGATCGTTCTGCTGATGACCGCACGCGGCGAACAGGAACGGCAGTATCAGGCTGACAAGGCGGGAAACGAACATGGCCCGAAGTGTAGCGCGAAGCACTGGATTTTGACGCCTCCATGGATGCCCATAGTCAGGGCCGGAGCATGAAAATTCGTTGACGATCATAGGGTTATGACGTGGGGTTGTGGACTCTGCTGAGATCGGGTCTACTCTCGTCTTTTGGGGCGAGCCATGAAAGAAGCAGGAATAGCTGGACTGATCGAGCGGTTTGCGGACTTGCCGGATCCGCGGGTGGAAGGGCGAACGGATCATGACCTGCTGGATATCGTGGTGTTGGCGCTGTGCGCAGTGATGTCCGGAGCGGAAGGCTGGGACGACATCGAGGACTGGGGTCGGGAGCGCGCAGCGTGGTTACGGCGCTACCTGCGACTGCGCAACGGGATTCCTGGTCACGACACGATCCGGCGGGTATTTGAAGCGATCTCGCCGCTGGCGCTGGAAGAGCGCTTTGAAGACTGGATGAGCGCCACCTGTCCAGCGGTGAAGGGGCGGGTAATCGCCATCGACGGCAAAGCCTTGCGCGGGTCGGGTCGGTCCGAGCGCGGCTTGCGGGCGTTGCATCAGGTATCGGCCTACGCGGCGGAATACGGCCTGACGCTCGGCCAACGCACGTGTGAAGCGAAATCGAACGAGATCACGGCGATCAAGGAATTGCTGCCGTCACTGGCCCTCGAAGGCGCCATCGTCACGATCGATGCCATGGGCTGTCAGACGGCCATTGCCGAGCAGATCACCACGGGCGGTGGCGACTACGTGCTGGCGGTGAAGGACAACCAGCCCCAATTGGCCGCCGCCCTGCGCGACTTCTTCTCGACCTTGAACGCGCCGGGGCATTGCCGGCGACAGGTTTCGCTGCACGAGACCCTGGACAAGGGCCACGGCCGAATCGAGACACGTCGTTGCACCGCCGTCGGCGAACTGGTCTGGCTCGAACTGCTGGGCCTGAAGGCCCGCTGGTCGAACCTTGCCTCGGTCGCCTGCATCGAATCGAGGCGAGAGATCGCCGGTCGGGTCGAAACCGAGAAACGCTACGTGATCTCTTCGCTCCCCGCCGACAGCCACCGCATCCTGCATGCCGTGCGCACCCATTGGGGTATCGAGAACGGCCTGCATTGGTGCCTTGACGTCACCTTTGGCGAGGACGCGAGCCTGATCCGCTTGCGCAATGCCGCCCAGAACTTCTCCTTCCTGCGCCGCCTGGCCTTGAATCTCTTTCGCGCCGACAAATCCCGTTCCATCAGTCTGCCCAGAAAACTCAAGACCGCCGCCTATAACCCCGCCTACTTGGCTACCGCTTTGCAACTACGGGAAATTTGATGCTCCGGCCCTGTTGACAATACCCATAGCCCGCATCAGACTGCTGTAAAAATATGAGGAATAGGAGTTGGGACGATGAAAAGGCTTTTCCTTATTTTTCTCGCATGCGTTGCTTTGTCGGCTTCTTCGTCCGCTTCTCTGGCGGCTTCCCCGGCCGTTTCTCCGAACAAAAATCTGAATGTTGTATTCATCCCAAAATCCAGCGATCAGGATTATTGGGTGTTCATGCGCGACGGCGTTGACAAGGGCATTCGCGAGGCTGGAAACGTCTCGCTCACATGGCGTGGGCCCTCGTACAACGACGATACCGACTCGCAAATCAACATCCTGCGGGCATACACGCGGCCAGGAATCGACGCCATCATTATTGCGCCGACAGATCGTGCTCGATTGCTGGAGCCGGTAAAGAAGGCGGCGGCTCTGGGGATAAAAATCATCGTCGTTGATTCTGCGGTAGACGGTAACGCCCATCAGAACTTCATCACAACGGACAACTATGTTGCAGGCGCCCTCGCCGCGAAACACATGTCCGACTTATTGAATGCGCAGGGGAACGTGGTGGTTTTTCGAACGGTGGAGGGAAGTGCGTCCACCGATGACCGCGCCAGGGGATTCGTCGACTATCTCAAGAAAACATCACCCAAGATGGTGATCGTTGCCGACAGCTATGGCGGTGGTTCGCGAGGGAAAGCGCTTCATAGCGCTGCCAAACTTCTTGAATCAACGCCCGATATTGACGGGATTTTTGCCGTCAATGAATCGTCGATCGATGGAATGCTGCGCGCATTGCGTACCGCAGGTCGTGCGGGAAAAATCAAGCTCATTGGCTTTGACTCGACGGATTTCCTTATCGAAGGCATGGAGAAACGGGAGGTCAACGGCCTCGTCGTACAAAATCCCAGACAGATGGGCTATCTCGCAATCAAGGCGGCTATTGCAGCAATAAATAACGCATCTGGTGCAGAAAAAAACCTCTTTACCGAAGCCACGATGGTAACGCCGGAAAACTATCGGGATCGGGAAATCAAGGCATTGCTTGTTCCGTAGGTTACTTGTGCAGCGCCAGGCCAACGCATCCGAAAGGTTTGCAGCAATGAGCCCCACCAGAGGAAAGACCAACTCGCATCCTGACGGCATTCATGCTTAAGCACCTCTCTGCCTTCGTCAAAAGCCAACGGTTTAGCGGATTTCGCGCTGGCATCCTGATCGCCATGTGTGTGGGACTCATTTTGCCGGCACTCATCGGCGGAAAGATCTTTGCGGACCTGCGCCTGAATCAAGTCAATCAAGAGATGGACCGGCATCTCGAAGGAATAACCAAACTCCTCGCCAATAGTCTGGCCAATCCAGCCTGGAATTACGACTTGAACACGACAAAGGCGATTGCCGAGGCTTCCCTGCTCGACCCGCAAGTCGTGCGCATCACAATCACGATCGGCGATCCCTCGCAACCGCCTTTTGTGAACATCGAGCAACCTGAGCGGCGACTTGGCAAACAACGTGTCAAACGAGAAAGGCTGGCCCTGGCCAAAGATGAGGTCGGCTTTGTCGAGCTGGAAATGGACGATGGCCCGATGAATCGGGGATTTCAACAGGACCGGCAAGCGTATTTTCTGCTCCTGCTGGGGCAATTCCTCCTTGCTTTCGCGCTGATCCTGACGGCCATACGCTTTTGGGTGCTGAAGCCGCTCGCTCGCCTGACCGGTTTTTCCAGCCGGATCGCCAACGGCGATCTCGAACATGCCATCGATTGGCAGCAATCCGACGAGATAGGACAGCTAGCACAACAACTGGATCAGATGCGCAACAGCCTGTGCTCATCGTTCGCCGAACAGCGGGCCATTTTGAGCAATATTCAGGTTGGCGTGATTTTTGAGCGCGACAACACGATTCAACTCGCCAACCGGCACGCCGAACAAATATTCGGTTACGCCCCCGACGAAATGCGGGGTTGCTCGACACGGATCATCTATCCGTCGGATGAACAATATCTGGCCACTCGCGAGCGCGTCTATTTAGCGATTGCCACACCGGATGGCCGCTACGAGGAAGAACTGTGCATGCAACATCGATCCGGCCATACATTC
>JAGNOM010000212.1 GCA_017990155.1 Propionivibrio sp.
TCCAGCAGGGCGTGCAGCAGAATGCCGAAACGCTCCGCAGCGCCGGGCGGCACGCGCCGCTCCCCAACTTCGGGCAAGGGCACGGATGCAGGAAATTGCTGCCGCATCGTCTGCGCTTGTGCGAGCGGTGCGCGTTCGGTCATTGGCAGTTCGTCGCCAAACGCCGATAGAGATTCATCGCCACCCAGTTTCTTGAGGGCCGCCTCAAGCAAGCGATACGGCGTTCCGTCCTTGGCCTTGGCGTTCTCGATGCCGCTGGCGATGAAGACCTGACGCGCACGGGTGATGGCGACGTACAGGAGGTTCAATTCCTCGCGTTTCGCCGCGGCCGCCTCGGCCTCGAACATCGGCTGCCGCGCCGCACCGCGATCTTCCTTGCGCCCGAAGAATGAAAAGTGGCTGGGCGCGGCGTCGGCCGGCGGCCAGTCGACGATCACGTCCCACGACTCGCCGCCGCGCGGCACGTCGTTGGCGCCGAGCAACCAGACGATCGGCGCCTCCAGCCCCTTGGCGCCGTGGATCGTGAGAATGCGCACGCGGCCGGCATCGGCGTTGTGCGCGGCGATCTCGCCCTCGTCGGGCGCGTCGTTGGCGTCTGCGTCGCGTAACTCGCGCAATTCGTCGATGAAACGCGGCAGGCTCGGGTAACGCCCGCCATCAATGTCGAGCGCCAGCAGCAGGAGCGCGCGCAGGTTGGCTTCGACGCTGGCCGAAGCCGCTTCGGGCACAGCCATGCGATAGCGCGCGAGCACTTCACCCTGATGAAAAATGCGGTCGAGCAAATCGTGCGCCGGCAGGCGGTCGGCAGCGGGTAGCCAGTCGCCCAGCAAATGCGCCGCCCTTGCCAGTTTCGGAGATGCGTTCCCGTCATGCACCAAGGCATTCAGTCGCTGCCACCATGACGCCTCGGAACGATGCGCCAGCTCGATCAGCTCCTCGTCGCTGCAGGCGAAGATCGGCGAACGCAGCGTCTGCGCCAGTTTCAGATCGTCGAGCGGCGTCACGAAGAACTCAAGCAATGCGACCACGTCACGCACTTCGAGCGCCGACAGCAGGCCGCCGCGCGAACCGGCATCGAACGGAATCCCCGCCGCCGCCAGCGCGCGCTCGTAGCCGGCCAGATGCGTGCGCGAACGAACGAGCAGCATGAAATCGCCATAACGCGCCGGACGCTGGACGCTCCGCCCATCGGCGCCGCGCTCGTCGATCTGCCAGGCCGGCCAATCCAACCCTACGATTTCACAGATCTTCGCGGCCAGCGCCTCGGCTTCCATGCGCCGGCGCAAGTCTTCCGGCTCGACGTCGGCTTCGAGCAAGGGATTGCGCAAGTCCGTGCGCGCTGGCGGTTCGTCCTCTTCGTTTTTCCCGAACAGCGGCAGCAGCTCGACGCGGCCCGGAAGCGCGCCAGCAAACGAGCTTTGCTCGCGGAACGGCATGAACTCCGGCACGCCGAGGAACAAGGCATTGACCACATCGATGATCGGCCGGGCGTTGCGGCGCGTGGCGTCCTGTTCGCAGCGAATGGCGCCGAACTCGCGCTCAAGGAATTCCGCAGCCACCGAGAACAGCCTCGGCTCGGCGCGGCGGAAGCGGTAGATCGACTGCTTCGGATCGCCGACGAGGAAGACGACCGGCCGCGAGGCATCCGAGTAGGCGTCGAGCCAGGCGAGCAGAATCTGCCACTGCAGCGGATTGGTGTCCTGGAACTCGTCGAGCAGCACATGGCTGTAGCGCGCATCCAGACGGGCTTGCAGGAAAGCCGCCGTCTGCTCGTCGCGCAAGAGCTTGAGCACATTCCATTCGGCATCGACAAAATCGATCTGCCGCCGCGCCTGCTTGAACGCCTCAACGTGCGCGAAAAACGCCGAAAACACGGCGCAGGCGTCCCGATTGAAGGCGAGGATGCGCTCGGCGGTCTGGCGTTCAAGGCACTCGATCAGTCGCCCACCAAGCTGCGCGTGCAGATCGAGAAAGCGCAGCGCGCCATCCGGGGTGAAGCGCTTGTCGAGCGTCTTGCCCGGCTTCTTCGAGCGCAACGTGTTTTCCTTGGTCAGAAGTACCGAACGCAAGCCATCGAAGCAGAGCCCTGGATCGTCTTCCGCCAGCGCCGCGCGCAGGTTCGCCGCCGCATCCTGATCGCCCTTGAGTTCGCTCTTCTCGAGGAAGCCGAGGTAGGCGTGAAAATCGAGCGACCATTGCGCGCTAAAGAACTCGGTCAGCGCCTCGCCGGGTTCGCCGGCGTTGAGCTGATCGCGCAAGGTGTCGATCACTCTCGTCGCCGCATCGCCGCCCTCATCGGCGAACGCCAGCCATTCGCTGCGCCGGTCAAGCGCGCGCCGGATCAGTCGCCGGGTCGAATCGAGCCCGATGTCGCCGAGCAGTCGGACAAAGGCCAGCGTGACCGCACCGTCCGGCGTCTTCTGCAAATCTGCGGCGAAGGCTTGCCACAACTCGTCGAACAAACGCGAATCGGACTCGACGAGCGTCGCGCCGGCCAGATTGGCCGACAGCGGCGCGGCATCGACGAGTTGCAGGAACCAGCCATGAAAGGTATTGACTGCCAAACCCGGCTGAGCGGCCAGAACGCGTTCATACAGTCCGCGCGCCGAACGCACCAGCGCGTCATCGGCGACCACACCGCGCTCGGCGAGGAAACCCGACACCTGCGTCTCGTCGCCGGTCGCAAGAAAATGCAACCAGTCGACCACCCGCTCCTCGATCTCGCGCGCCGCCTTGCGCGTGAAGGTGATCGCCAGGATCTCGCCGGGCGCCACACCACCGAGCAGGAGGCGGACGATGCGCGACGCGAGCAGCCAGGTTTTGCCGCTGCCGGCGCAGGCTTCAACGACGACGCTGCGCGATGGATCGAGGGCACGCAGGATAAGCGATGACGAATCGGACATGGATGACGGTCTGCTCAAGCTAGTTGCGATTGAAGATGAGAAGGTGCCCGCCGCTCAGAAACGACACGACAAGGCACGATAGCCGGCACCAACCAAGGCAAGGCTCGACGCCCGGCAGGCACCGGGCATCTTATCCCCGACGTCGCCAGCTCGCGACAGCGCTGTCCGGCTTCCTGCCTGCATTTTGCCGACTATCACGCTCTTCGCGTCGCCGCCAGGCGACAGTCGAGCGCACCGACGACGTCCGCAACCGCGCCCAAGCCACTGATAATACAGCGAAAAAAAGATCTGGCACGGCACATGCTATTGGCAAAACCGGAGACCGCCCACGCATTCCGGGATGCGTATCCGAAAATGTCATCATTGGAGATTTCGTATGCCAAAAGAAAACAAACTGCAGTTCTCTCTCCCCTTAATCCGCTCAATATCGGCCATCCTGCTTGTCGCATCGGCGTTCTATTTCGCCGCTCCCGGCGCCAAGGCAAGCAGCGCAACAGCCGCCCACTTCAACAGCTTCGCCGAGTTCGACACGGATCTGGACGGCTACATCGACAGCGATGAGGCCGGCAGACTCCCAGACTTGCAGGCCGCTTTCGACCTGGTCGACCGGGATGGGGACGGCCGGCTCTCGCCGCTCGAATACGCCAAGGCCGTCTCCGTCGTGCCATAGCGCGTTCGGCGCAAAAAGCGACCATCCGCGCTCGGCGCTCAGACGAAGGCCTTGCGGCACAGACCGCTCATCTCGCACCATCGGCAGACGCCATCAACGCCGTGTGCGGGAAGCGGCGCGCCGTCGCGCATCGCGCCAAACGCCTGCCCCAGTCGCCGCCCCTGCGCCTCTGCGGCAGCGGCCAACGCACCTTCCGCGTCCCCGCTCGCGACCGTCGCCACGCTTTCGTCGTCAAGCGCCACATACGCCGCCTGCGCCGCGTGGCCGTGCATCAGCGCGTAGGCTGGAAGCTGGACGTCGTCCTTCAGTCGATCACGAATGACCTTGGCCGACTGCGTCTTGTAATCGAATAGCGCGGCGCCGACTTCGTCATCGACGTTACGGTCGATGCGGTCGATACGCCCGTAAAGCTCGATGCTGGCGCCACCCGGCAAAGGCACCGCCCGGCTCACACGCTCCTCGGACGCGGCCCAGCGCCAACCTCCGGCTTCCTGCGCACGCTGCCAATCGAGATAGGCCAGCAGACGCTTCTCCCAGCGCAGACGCCAGCCCACCGCCAGAAAATTCTCTTCGACCGCCGGCGCAAAAACTTCGGCAACGCAGGATTGCAGCGCCGCCAGCGCATCGTCTTCCGCCAACGCCGAAATCAGCGGATGACGCTCGTGAAAGCGTTCGAGTACGCGATGCACCAGCGCGCCGTAATCGGCCTTGCCCATTTCCTCGCTCACTTCGTCCATTTCTCCGAGGCCAAGGACATGGCGCGCAAAGAAACGATATGGACAAGCGACCAGGCTGGCGTAGCCGCTCACCGAGACGCGCAGCGGAATCAGCTCGAGCGGCGCGACCGGCGATGCCATCTTCGTCGGCGTCGGTGCGGTCGCTGCATCCGCGTCGGACTCGGGACGCGCCGCGAGCGGCCGGCGATGCAGATCGTCGCCCCAGGCCAGTTGATGCAGCGTCGACAGCAGTGAAAGTTCGGGCGCGAGCAGATTGGCTTCGCCATTCTGGGTTGACTGCCAGGTCACCGCGATACGCGGCACGGTCGCCAGGAGCAGTTCGAGATCGCGGCGCAACTCGCGCTCGCCATCCTCGCGCGTTCGCAAACCCAACTCGCGCCGTACCGACTGATTGAAGAATTCGCCGTTCGCGGCCGGCGCGAGCTGCCGCGCGTCGCCGCCAATCAGCAACGCCGCCTCGAAACGTCTCAGGCACACCGCGTTGAGCGGGGTAATGACAATCGGGCTGCTGATACTGCCATCGCGGAAACTGGCCGCCTCAAACTCGCGGTTGAGCCAATCACGCCAGGCATTGAAGGAAAACACGGCGGCATTGCCCTCCAGTTCCCGACGCCGCGTTTCAAGTAGATCGAGCAAAGCCCTGCCGGCCACGTCGTCAGCAAGCGGTTCGAGCGCGCCAAGCACCTCCAGCGCCTTGTGCAGCCGATTGATCCAGCGCGCCAAAGGCGCAGGCTTCGAACGCAACAAGGTCGTCGCTGCTTCAACGCGATCGAGCAGGTCGAGCCCCAGGGATTTCACGTCTCCGACGTCCGCCTCGAGCAGGCTGCGCCGGATGCGCGGCAATCCCGCCTTGACCGATGCTTCGCGAATCGCTGTTTCAAGCGCGTACACGGCCGCCTTGCGCTCGCTCTCGTCGATATCCGAGAAGAGATACGGGGATTTGCACAGATCGAGCAAGTCCCGAAAGTAGGCGTTACCGGCAGCCGTTTCGATCAGCGCGTCGACTGCCGCCGCGGCGCGCGAGGTGGACAGCAGCCAGCCGGTTTCGTCGCTGACCAGCACGCCTTCGCGCTCAAGCAGTGCGCGCACACGCCGTGCCGTCAGACGATCCTGCGCGATCAGGGCGATGCGCCGCAGGCCCATGTTCAGCCATTCGCCGATCTGCGCCACGGCAGCCTGCGCCTCGGGTTCGCGGCCGGGAGTCGGGACCAGTTGCAGCCTTGGCGAGTCCGATTCGGTCAGCGGACTCGAAGAGTACTTCTGAGCCAGCGC
>JAGNOM010000213.1 GCA_017990155.1 Propionivibrio sp.
CGGCGCGTCGCACCATGATGGAGTTAGTCAGCTTCCACCAAGTCACTCCGGGCATCGCGGATGATCATCCACGACGAATGCAGGAAAAGCCCCGCGATCGCGAACGCGACGATCAGGTCGGGCCATGCACTGCCAAGCCACGCGACCAGCCCGGCGGCGATGACCACGGCGAGGTTGCCGATGGCGTCGTTGCGAGAGAACAGCCAGACGGCTCGCATATTGGCATCACCCTTGCGGTGCTTTAGCAGCGGCAGCACCGCGAGGATGTTTACGATCAGCGCACCTACCGCGAAGGCTCCCATCAACCCGGCTTCTGGCGTGGTCTGGTTGAGGACACGCCAGAGCGTGCTGCCGACAACGCCAAGGCCCAGAAGGCCCAGAAACACGCCTTGGATCATCGCCGACCGCGCCCGCCATGTCAGGCTCCAGCCGATGGCGAGCAGGCCCAGAAACGTGATCGCACCATCGCCCAGAAAATCGAGCGCGTCTGCCTTCAGCGCCTGCGAACCGGACAAGAACCCGCCGAACATTTCGACCACGCCGTATCCGAGATTGAGCGCGACCACGATCCAGAGCGCGCGGCGATAGCTCGGGTCCTTGTAGGCCGGATCGGACGATGTATCGCCGTCCTCGATCTTCTCGAAACCGTAGCCGGTCGCGTCGAGCGCGGGCCGCACTTTCGGCAGATCGCCGTCCGCGATCCACAATGTCATGATGTGGGTGGCGGCGGACACTTTCACGTCGCCTTCGGCCACGCCCGCAGACCGGGCCGCGCGCTCGATCTCGGCGGCATCTTTCGCGCAGTCCATGCCTTGCACCCGCATTCGGATCGGGGAGGAGGCTGTCGCCAACTTGCTGTTATCGGGCTGGCTCATGTGCGATCCTTTTTGTGGTGGCGGGCGAAAAGGTACGCTGCTAACGTATCAGTGGATAATGATATGACAGCGCAAAACATTCAAGACGATCTTTCGGCACCCGATACACTGGAACTGCGGGCAAAGCTCTTCCGGGGCCTAAGCGATCCCAGCCGTCTGACGATCCTCGATGCGCTGGTGTCGGACGAACGCAACGTGCAGGAAATCGTCGGGCATACGGGTTTGGGTCAGCCCAACGTCTCGAACCATCTGCGCTGTCTGCTGGAATGCGGGCTGGTCAGTCGCCGCAGCAAAGGCCGCTTCGTTCGGTATCGTCTGGCGGACAGGCGGGTCGCCGATCTCATCCGTGATGCAGATCAGCTACTTGCCTCGACAGCCAACGGAGTTGATGCCTGCCAAAGCTATACGGACTAACCGGCGCGACCTGCTGCAATGTCCTATCGGTGCGCCAAACCTGAAGCAGCCATCTGCGCATCCGCAGCGAATGCACCCTTTGTCCCGCATAGTGTGAGTTCGAGCGCGGCGCTGCGAACGGCAGCTGTGGCTTCTACCTCTTCGGCCATTTGTATTCGCCGGTGAGAAGGATGTGGGCCCAGCTGAGGGGCGAGGTGTGCGCCAGCAGATCGGGCGGGACCGGGAGCTTCGCACGCTGGCGCTGTGTGACGGCCTCGCCCAGGCGGGCTGTGTTCCAGTGGATGACGATTGCGGCGAGGAGGTTGAGCGCGGCCATCCGAAAATGTTGGCCCTCGGCCGTCCTGTCGCGGATTTCGCCCTGTCGGCCGATCCGCAGAGCGTTCTTCAGCGCGTGGTGCGCTTCGCCCTTGTTGAGGCCGATCTGGACGCGGCGTTGCATGTCGGTGTTCAGGACCCATTCGATCATGAACAGCGTCCGTTCGACGCGGCCGACCTCGCGCAAGGCGACGGCAAGGTCGTTCTGGCGGGGATAGGACGCCAGCTTGCGCAGGATCTGACTGGGCGCGACGGTCCCGGCCGTCATGGTCGCCGCGATCCGCAGGATGTCGGGCCAGTTGGACGCGATCAGGTTCTCCCGGATCGTGCCGCCCGCCAGACCGCGCAGGTTCGGCGGCACGGCCTTCGGCTCGAAGACGTAGAGGCGCTTGGAGGGCAGATCGCGGATGCGCGGAATGAACCGGTGGCCGAGTATCGAGGTGACGGCGAAAACGTGATCAGTGAAGCCCCCGGTATCGGCATACTGCTCCCTGATCCGTTTGCCGACCTCGTTGTTCAGCAGCCCATCCAGGATGTAGGGCGCTTCGCTGACTGTGGCCGGAATGGTCTGCGACGCGAAGGGCGCGAACTGGTCGGAGACATGCGTGTAGGCCTTCAGCCCCGGCTCGCGCCCGTATTTCGCGTTGATCAGGTTCATCGCCTCGCCTTGCCGGGCGGTGGGGAAGAACTGTCCGTCGCTGGAGGCAGTCGTGCCCATGCCCCAGAACCTGGCCATCGGCAGAGCGGCCTGCGCTTCGACGACGCTCGCCAACGCGCGGGCATAAGCATCGCTTTCCACGTGCCAGCGCGAAATCCTCATCAGTTCCCAGAAGCCGTGGGAATTGCTGGCCTCGGCCATCTTGCTCAGACCGAGGTTAAGACCTTCGGCCAGAAGCACGTTCATCAGCCCGATCCGGTCCTTCGGCGGCGCACCGGTCCTGAGATGCGTGAACGCCTCGGTGAACCCGGTCGCGCGGTCCACCTCCAGCATGATGTCGGTGATCCGCGTCTCCGGTATGCGGCGGTAGAGATCGGACAGCAGGTCATCGGCCCCCTGCGGCGGCGCCGTCGGCAACCGGCTCAGATGAAGCACGCCGTTTGCAATTGATCCGCCGGGGATCGCGCCCGCTTTTGCGGCCTTGGCCAGCTTTTCGAGACCGATCTCCATTCGCGCATGGCGATCAGCCAGCCAGTCCTCGGGATCGAAGGGGACGGCGAGCCGCGCGTTTGCCTTTGCGGCCTGCGCAGGCACCAACACCTGTTTCAGATCGCCGTAACGCCGGGAGCGTTCCAGCCAGATATCGCCTGAGCGGAACGCGTCGCGCAGATGGAACATGACCGCGACCTCCCACAGGCGGCCGTCCCCGGAGGTCTGGGTCTTCAGATGGCGGTGCCACTTCGACGTGCGCCGCAGAAAATCCGTCGGCCGACTGTGAGCCCTGTCGAGCCGGATCAGCTCAGCCGCGTCCAGAAGGGGTTTGGCCACGTCCGCCCCGTCGATTTCAAGAAGCCGCAGCATCCGGGGCGCGTATCGACGAAACCGCTTATGCCCCTGAACGACATGAGTAATCGGGTCCGATGACAGCGTATCCGTCAATCGGGCCGCGACAGCGACGAGAGTCTGCAAATCCGTCCATCCCGGACTGGACGAGATGGCGTCCTCAAGAGACACGTCGTCGTTCTTCGCTTCGAGAAGGGCCGCTCCCATGTCGCGGAACGAGCGCAAGGTCTTCTGGACCTCCGGTTGCGCTCCGTCCATGCGGTCATCGCACAGCCGGGCGGCCTCCCGCCAGGTCCTGCCGACGATCCGGTCATGTGTCTCGACCACGGCATCGGCGATCGCGCGTCGCCATTCCGATACGCAGACGGCAAGGATTGCGTGGCGGCGGTCGCCCGGCAGATCACGCAATCCGTCCGCGAAATAGCGTTCACCCTGCCGACGCAGACGGGTGATGCGATGATCCGGAACATCGTGGAACGCATCCGGCGAAACGTCGATCTTGCGAAGGTAATCGAGCCGGTCGAGCAGCCGGCGTGCAGCGGCCGAATTGTTGCCGACCTCGAACTTGCGCAGCCAGACGAACCGGGTCAGCCGATCCTCGACCATCTCAAACAGCAGATCGTCGAGGGCCACGCATTCGTCATCGCTCAAGCGATCCGCAATCCTCGTCTCTATCCGTTTCTCGGCGGCGACGAGCGCGTCGGCGCAGAGGCGCTCGATGGTCGATATGGCGGGAAGGATGGTCAGGGTTCTCCGGCATTCCTCGACGAAACGGCGGGCGATGTCTTCGTTGGAAACGGCGTGCTCGGCCTGGCCGTGGAGCCAGAGCTTCAGATCGCGGGCACCGCGGCCGGAGAAGGTCCTGTAGCCGTAGAGCTGACGCAGGCTGGCCATGTGCTCGTGCCGCGTTTCTTCGCGGGCGGCATAGGCGTCGAGGTCGGCGTCCTTGAGACCGAGCTGCGCGGCAAGAAAGTCGGCGATCTCGACTGGGATGACCTCACCAGGCAGCAGAGCGCGTCCGGGATAGCGCAGCGCGCAAAGCTGCAGTGCAAAACCAAGCCGGTTTCTCGGGCGCCTGCGCTGGCCGATATGATCGAGGTCTTCATCCGATAGCGTATAGTGCTTGAGCAGCTGCGCCTCGTCCGCGGGAAGGCCGAACAGGACCTCCCGTTGCTTCGGCGTCAGGATGGTCCGGTGGGCCATGTTTCTTTTGCCTTCGATTACTCCATTGCGTATCTTTGATTTCGATATGGGTTAAGGAAACGTATCAATGGCCAAGAGCGCCGATTTTCGCCAAATGTCTCAAACGATCGTTTGCGACACATGCTGATCGGCTACGCGCGGGTCTCCAAGGCCGACGGAAGCCAGTCGCTCGACCTACAGAGGGACGCCCTGATCGCAGCGGGCGTTGGCGAAGATCAGATCTACTCGGACAGAGCTTCCGGGAAGAAGGACGAGCGGCCCGGTCTCGAGGCGTGCCTGAAGGCCCTGCGGGACGGCGACGTGCTGGTGATCTGGAAGCTCGACCGGATGGGCCGCAGCCTGCATCACTTGGTGAAGACGGTCGCCGGTCTCTCCGAGCGCGGCATCGGGTTGAAGGTGCTGACTGGACAGGGCGCCCAGATCGACACGACTACCGCCCACGGGCGGCTGTCCTTCGGTATCTTCGCCTCACTCGCCGAGTTCGAGAGCGAGCTCATCCGGGAACGGACGATGGCCGGGCTCGCCGCCGCCCGCGCTCGGGGGCGAAAGGGAGGCCGCAAGTTCGCGCTGACCAAGGCTCAGCTGCGCATGGCGCAGGCCGCGATGGCCAACCGCGATACCTCCGTCTCCGAGTTGTGCAAGGAGCTGAAGATCAGACCGGTAACGCTCTATCGGTATGTCGACCCAGAGGGAAACCTGCGCGAGAATGGGAAACGGCTGCTCGGCGCTTAGCGTAGGATTTCACACTCTCCCGCAAACGACCCCCACTGGCACCTTTGGCGCCCAGGCGATTCTCGCTGCGCTTTATGAGCGTGAGCGCAGCGGCAAGGGTTCGGTGATCCAGCTGCCGATGCTGGATGTGATGGGCTATTTCAACTTCCCCGATATGTTCCAGCACCGCACGTTTGAGGGTGATGACAGCGACTGGAAGCCGCCTGCCTCGCAGGTTCTGGCGACCAGTGATGGCTATGTCGTCATCTCACCCGCCAATGGTCAGCAGATGTCCAAGACGCTGAACGCGGTGGAGCGGCCCGAGTGGAAGGAAGATTTCAAGCAGATGCGCGACCCGGTCGCGATGGCGAATGAATTCTTCCGCCGCGTCGGCGAGGTGGTCGTGCAGAAAGACACCGCGCATTGGCTGCGGGTCTTTGCCGAACAGGATGTGCCCGCCGCGCCGGTGTTCAGCCTCGATGAATTCCTCACCGACGACCAGGTTGCGCATAACCGCATCTTCGCCGAGGTTCCCTCGCATGTCGGGCCGATCCGCAC
>JAGNOM010000214.1 GCA_017990155.1 Propionivibrio sp.
CCTCGGTCAACAGGATGCTCGCCGCGTGGCGCATCTGGTCGAGGCAGGCGCCCATCACTTGCGGCTGGCAGCGCAGGCTGTACGGGTCCTGCACCTTGCCGCAGTCGCGGTGCGCGAGGTTGATGTCGGAGCCTTCGAGCAGGTCTCGGTAGGCAGCGGCACTTTCGATCTGGCCGCGCTGGCCGCGCAGCTCGTGGATGCGTGCGTCGAAGGGCTTGAACGACCCGGCAGCGGCATCGACCGACAGCGCGCCGGAGACCAGCGCACTCTGGAACAGATCCTCGATGTCGAACAGGTGCTTCAACGCCAGCGCGGTCGAAGCCTGCGTGCCGTTGAGCAGCGCCAGACCTTCCTTGGCGGCCAATGCCAGCGGCTGCAGACCGGCGTGTTGCAGACCCTCAAGCGCCGGCGCGCGACGCCCGGCGATGAATACGTCGCCGACACCGAGCAGCGCCAGCGACATGTGCGCCAGTGGCGCCAGATCGCCGGATGCACCGACAGAGCCCTTGACCGGAATTACCGGCAGCACATCGGCGTTTAACAACGAGATCAGCGCATCGATCACCACGCGGCGAACGCCTGAATGGCCGCGCCCGAGACTGGAGAGCTTGAGCGCGATCAACAGCCGCACCACCGGTGCCGACATCGGCTCGCCGACGCCAACGGCGTGGGAAAGCACCAGATTGCGCTGCAACAGTTCAAGCTGGTCGTGCGGGATATGCGTTTGTGCCAGGCGACCGAAACCGGTGTTGATACCGTAGGCCGGTTGGCCGCTTGCGGCGATTTTCGCAACCGTCTCGGCCGCCGCATCGATGGCAGCATGGCAGGATGGGTCGAGCTTGAGCTGGCATGAGGTACGCGCGATCTGGCGCAGCTGCGCGAGCGAGACGTGGCCAGGCGTGAGGATCACCGGCGCGTTGGAATTCTGTGGAGTCATCGGAATCTTCCTGTATAGACAAGTCTGCAGATCGTAACAGAGGAATGTTGTCTATACAAGCTCAATCAAACGCACCTCGGACTATGCTGCGAAGAAGGCGACGCTCGTAGAATCAGGCAAGAATCTCCGTGGATTGAGCTTCCGATTGCCGCAAGAAACCAGAAGAATGTGAGGATCAGTCAATCACGGATGAAAGCCCAAATGCCCACCCCAACTGATCACGCGAGCACACGCAGTGCGGGTCCTTTCTGCCCCGCCCCTGCCTGTCAGAGCCTTCACGCAGGCGAGATCCGGCGCCACCCGAGGTCAACATGAGCCGCCCGGTACGCGTGATGTCGATCATCCTTTTCGCGTGCGTTATGGTTTTCCTGTTGGGCGCCTGCGCCTATCTCCAGCACCCGAAGTTCGGCGCCTATCCCGAAGGCGAGCGGCTGGAGCAAGTCCGGCGTTCGCCAAATTTCGCCGACGGTGAATTCCGTTACCCGGTCGCAACGCCGATTCTTGCCGAAGGAACGAGCACGTTTTCGATCATTTCCGGCGACCTGTTCAAGAAGATCGAGAACCTCCGTCCGACGCAGCCGGTTCCGGCAATCAAGACTGACCTCAAGGCACTCGACGCAGCGCAGGACACCATCGTCTGGCTCGGGCACTCGTCGTATTTCATCATCTTTGCCGGCAAACGCATCCTCATTGATCCCGTCTTCAGTCCCTATGCGTCACCCGTATCGTTCTCAACGCAGGCGTTCGACGGCACCAACCTCTACGGCGTCGACGACATGCCGGAGATCGACGCCCTGCTGATTACCCACGACCACTGGGACCATCTCGACCATGCCACGGTGACGGCGCTGAAAGACAAGGTCGACCAGGTGCTGCTACCGCTCGGCGTTGGCGCACATCTTGAGCATTGGGGTTACGCAAGCGAGAAAGTGCGCGAGGCCGACTGGTATGAGAAGCTGCAACTCGGTGGCAGCCTGACCATCCATCTCATACCAGCGCGCCATTACTCCGGCCGCTGGCTGACCCGCAACAAGACGCTGTGGGCCGGTTTCGTGCTCGAATCGCCGACGCAGCGCATCCTGTTCAGCGGAGATACCGGCTACGGCCCGCACTTCAAGGAGCTGGCGCAACGCTTCGGCAGCTTTGATCTCGCGGCGCTCGACATGGGCCAGTACGACCCGCGCTGGCCCTACATCCACATGACGCCCGAGGAAGCCGCGCAGGCAGCGGAGGATTTGCGGACGAAGGCGTTGCTTCCCGCGCACATCGGCCGATTCAACATCGCCCGCCACGCCTGGACAGAGCCGTTCGAGCGCATCAGTACCGCGAGCGAGGGCAAGTCGTACCGGCTAGCAACACCCCTGATCGGCGAACCATTGAGAGTAGGTGATACCGGCCAGCGCTTTGCCCGCTGGTGGCAGGATTTTGACCGGATGGCATCTACCGATGCCGGGAGTAACCCATGACACCTTCGACCTACGCGCGGATACGGCAACATCTTGCCCCGTTGATACTGGCACTCACCCTGATCAGCCCTGCTTCGGCAGCTTCTGCGGCAAAGCCCTCCCCATCAAGCACCGAGGCAAACACCATGCAAATCCGCCTGACGATCAACGGCCATTCGACGACCGCAACGCTCGACGACAACCCCACAGCCCGTGACTTCTACTCGCTGCTGCCGCTTACCTTGACGCTTGAAGACTACGCATCCACCGAAAAGATCGCTTACCCCCCGAGAAAGCTCTCCACCCAGGGCGCGCCGGCCGGCGTCGACCCGGAGGTCGGCGACGTCGCCTACTACGCGCCGTGGGGCAATCTGGCGCTTTACTACCGGGATTTCGGCTATTCCGCCGGACTCATCCGGCTGGGCCGTTTCGATGCCGGTGTGGAAGCACTCAGCGCACGAGGGAGCTTGAAGGTGACGATCGAAGCAATTGGGCAATGACAAAAGGTCATCTTGCTTGAACGACATCGGTCAGGAGATGCATGTCGGATATTTCAAACCTCCCATCCTGCGATGTCCGGCCATCCTACGGTCGCCTGGCGCCACTCAGTTGCCGCACGCTATCGGAGGTTCGATGGCCAATGTCTGAGTAGAGCCGCTGTTCGCGAGGCTGACCTTTTGGTTCTTCAATGGCTTGGCCAATTGCTGTTCGTGGTCGGATTGATCTGAACTGATTCTCACAAAACTCGGAAATATCTGACTCTGAAAGACAATCGCGGGGCTCCAGTTCTGGGGCTCGCACGACGGGTATCCAACATCCGCTCACGGATTGTGCGTGCGTCGTGTTTGATGCGGCCTGATAGCTCGACCGAGATATGAGATCGAGAGCTTGGAGTTCCACGATGTTCAGCCGACAGAGCTCTGGTAGAGTATGTCGTGTTGATACCTTGCAAGTATTCTTGATGAGTCGCCGCCGACAGGACTATTCGAAGTATCTAGGAAGCTCGGAGTGGACCGAGGTCCGGAACATCGCCCTCGACCGCACAGGAGGGCACTGTCAGTTCTGCGGAGACTTCGCCACGCAGGTTCATCACGTTCAATACCCGAAGCAATTCGGAGAGGAACACCCGAACAGCACCGTTCCAGTCTGCAAACGATGCCACGATACGGCACACGGGATCATCAAGATGACCAAAGAGCTTACGAAAGTCGAGAACTTCTCCGAGATCTCCCCGAACGGTGGACGACTGAACTATCTCCTCAGCGACGAGGGCCGCGTTTACGCGTCTGCCAAGTCTTGGAGCAGAGCCCTTCTCGTCCCCGACTTTATGTCGGTCAACTTCGAGACTGGCCTAGCTAGGATGGCAATCCTCAAGAAGGACTTTTCAGGAGGATCGCTAGAAATGACCTACCGCGGCGTCGCCGTCTACCGCTGGCACGCTGTGGCCGCCCAATTGAGATCCTTTGACAAGGAGTTCAGCAACACGGGATATAAATCTCGCCCACCTGCCGAAAGACGGCAATTGGAGGAGTTTCACGAAAACTACGAGCGGCTAACCAATTGGGGCTACGACCTTCAGGAGAGGGCCATAGCCGCGATGCTGAACACGAGGAATGCGACCCCTCCCATCCAAGAGACCTCCGTTTCCCGTGACGCCCTCGTCGAGGTTATTCGGCAGGCAGTCGCCCCGCGCCTCCACGAACACGACGGAAAGCTGAAGGAGCACGACGCGGTCCTCGAGGAGATCAAAGGGGCAGTCCCTTCCCTGCGCAACCCGCAGGAGTTCATCCCCGTGAGACAAGCGATACAGGAGCAGGGGCTTGATCCCACTGTGATGCCACTCCACCCTCGCTCGCGCGAGAATTTGTCGGGCCTCGCCGGACAAATTCTCAAGTCGCGCTCGGCCGAACAGGGCGAGATGATAGCCGCCCGACTTGACGGCGGTGCTATCGCCACGACGATGAACACCTATCGCCGTGGAGTCATCTATTCCGTGATTGACGAGATCATGAGGAACAAGCAGGGCTCTCTCATTTGAGCCATTCTTCGCATCTCTAAATCGTTTTTTGACCAACCCGTCAAAAGACGGACGGTATCGTTTTTCTTTGGCCGCAAACACTCGCTTTCCTCAGGCGTCAATCAGAACTTCGCGGCCATGCTGCGGACGGAAGGGGCGAATGACTGCGATCATTGGCTGAAAGGCGGGTAACCGCCTTATTGCAGCCCATTTCTGGCGAGAGGCCTGAGGTCGGCACCGGCCGATCAGTTTGAATTAGCGTTCCGGCCGATTCTGAAGCCAGACTGGCTTACGGCGCTCACGTCCATCGCAACGAAGCACGCCAACGCCTTCCCGTCAGGGAGGCGCCCAGGCGCGGGCATCTGCGTCCAAACGGCCGCTTGTTACTTACCTCAAGTTCTTCCCGAAGAAATCCGCCATCTTGTCGAACGGAATCTTGTCCACCTGATCGTACAAATCAGTATGGCTGGCGCCCTTGATGATCATGAGTTCCTTCGGCTCAGCCGCCGCCGCGTAGGCGGTTTCGGCAAAGTAGCGCGAGTGCGCTTTTTCGCCGTGGATCAACAGGATGGGACGTGGCGATATTTCCTTGATGTTGGTCATCAGCGGCGCGTTCATGAACGACAGGCCGCTGGTGATCGTCCAGGAGCCGTTCGAGTTGATCGCGCGCGGGTGGAAGCCGCGTTGCTTTGACTTGTAGTAACCGGCGTAATCCACCACGAATTGCGGCTCGCCACCCTTGAGCACGTTGAACTCCGGCAGCATCGCAGGGCTACCGTTTTCCGCGTCCTTCCAACGTTGCTGGCCCAGCTGCTCCAGCGTCTGCGCACGCTGTTCGGGCGTCACGCTATCGTTGTAGCCCTTGGACATGACGCGCGACATGTCGTACATGGTGCTGGCGACCACCGCCTTGACGCGCTTGTCCACCGCTACGGCATTCAATGCGATGCCGCCCCACCCGCAAACGCCGATGACGCCGATGCGGTTACGATCAACCGAAGCGTGCAGACCGATGAAGTCCACCGCAGCGCTGAAATCCTCGGAGTTGATGTCGGGCGACGCCACATGGCGCGGCTCGCCGCCGCTCTCGCCCGTGTAGGAAGGATCAAAGGCGAGCGTGATGAAACCGCGCTCGGCCATGGTCTGGGCATACAGGCCGGAGGACTGTTC
>JAGNOM010000023.1 GCA_017990155.1 Propionivibrio sp.
CCCCTTGTGCGATTCGCGCGGCCCATAGACGTTGAAGTAGCGGAAGCCGACGACTTGCGACCTGGCCTGTGGCAGCCGGCCGCGCACAATCTGGTCGAACAGGAATTTGGAGTAGCCATAAACGTTGAGCGGCGATTCGAGTGGCCGTTCTTCGCGGAACTCGTTGCTCGCGCCGTACGTCGCCGCGCTGGAGGCATAGAAGAACTGCACGCCTTCGTCGAGACACCAGTCGAGCATGTCCTGCGAATAGCGGAAGTTGTTCTCCATCATGTAGCGGCCGTCACCCTCCATCGTGTCCGAGCACGCGCCTTCATGGAAGATGGCCTTGACGTCGCCGTCGAAATCGCCGGCGAGCAGGCGATTGAGGAAGTCGTCCTTGTCGAGGTAATCGGCGATTTCACAATCAACCAGATTGCGGAACTTGTCGGCACGCGTCAGGTTGTCGACGGCGATGATGTCGGTTTCGCCACGCTCGTTGAGCGCCTTGACGATATTGGCACCGATGAAGCCGGCAGCGCCGGTGACGATGGTGTACATGCGATTCTCCTCAGTTCAGTGCTGCATCGAGTTCGGCGCGCGTCACCACGGCCGTCCCCAGTTTGCCGACGACGATGCCGGCCGCGACGTTCGCGACGTGGATCGCCTTGGCCCAGTCGGCGCCCTGCGCCAGCATGACAGCGAGCGTCGCGATCACCGTATCGCCAGCACCTGACACGTCGTAGACTTCGCGCGCCACAGCTTTCTCGTGCAGCGCGCCGTCGGCACGAAAAAGCGACATGCCTTCCTCGCTGCGCGTGACGAGCAAGGCGTCGAGCGCCAGTTCGTTGCGCAACGCCGTGGCCTTCTGTTCCAGATCGGCATCGTCCTTCCAGCGCCCGACGATTTCACGCATCTCCGCGCGGTTCGGCGTGATGAGCGTCGCCCCGGCGTAGCAGGCGTAATCGTCACCCTTCGGATCGACGAGCACGATTTTTCCGGCAGCGCGAGCGAGGCGAATCATTTCACTGATGTGCGTCAGCCCACCTTTTCCGTAGTCCGAAAAAACAATGGCGTCGCACTCATGTAGGCGCAATTCGAAGTCCGAAAGCTTGGCGCGCAAAGCTTCGTGCGAGGGCGTCGTTTCAAAATCGATGCGCAGTAATTGTTGCTGCCGGCCAATCACACGGAGCTTGACGGTGGTCGTCACCGCCTCGTCCACATGCAAGCTGGCATCGATTCCGCCCTCTTGCATCAAGCGCTTGAGGCTGACACCCGGTTCGTCGTTGCCGACCAGCGCCAGGAGCGAGACTTTCGCGCCGAGCGCGGCCGCATTGCGCGCGACATTGGCCGCACCACCGGGTCGCTCTTCGCTGCGCTCGACTTTAACGACGGGTACCGGTGCTTCCGGCGAAATACGCGACACATCGCCGAACCAATAGCGGTCCAGCATCACGTCGCCCACAATCAGCAGGCGAACTGCCGACAGATCTCCTAATTGCATGTAAACATTCCCGCGCGCTAAGGCGTCAAATCGAATTCTTCGGTGCGTTTCGGCGAATAGGTTTCCCAACCGCCGCACGCCGGACAACGCCAGTAGAACTGGCGTGCCTTGAAGCCGCAATTATCGCACCGGTAACGTGCCAACCGGCGCGTGTAGCCCTGCACGATACCTTTCGCCAGATCAAGGTCGGCGCGCGCTTCGAGCGGCGCAACGAGCAGACGCGCCTCGATCAGCTTGTCGAGCCCAAGCAATGTCGGATTGCGCCGCAGTTCCGCGCGCACCAGCGCATACGCGGATTCGATACCCTCGCTCTCGAGAACAAGCTGGAAGACGACATCGAGCAGGTCGAGCGACGGGTAGCGTTCGAGGTAGCCGCGCAGAAGCTGCAAGCCCTCGTCGCGCCGGTCGAGTTTCCTGAAGGCATCAAGCAGACGCTGCGCGACCAGCGCGAGATAGGTTGGATCCTGCTGTTCGATGCGTTGCCAACAGGCGATTGCCTCTTCGAATCGCTCTTGCTGGACTTCGATATCGCCTTGCAGGAGGCTGGCACGTACGCATTTCCGGTTTTTCTCAAGCGCCGTTTTGAGGTGTGCAGTCGCCGCTTCGGGCCGCGACCGGATCATTTCGGCGGCGGCCATTTCGCAGTAGTACTCGGCGATGTCCTTGTGCGTCGCCACGTCCGGCAATTCGGTGGCGATGACGACCGCCTTCGCCCAATCCTTCTCGAGCTGGAAGATTTCCAGCAGATTCCGCTTCGCCTCCTCGGCCATCGGCGACTCGCGCAGCTTTTCGAAGACCTCCTCCGCGCGATCGAGCAGGCCGGCTTTCAGATAGTCCTGACCAAGTTCCGCCAGGGCCTGCAACTTCAGATCCTGCGGCAGGTCCTCGCGCTCGACAAGGCTCTGATGCATGCGAATGGCGCGCTCGGTCTCACCGCGACGACGGAATAGACTGCCCAGCGCAAAGTGCAGTTCGACCGTCTGCGGGTCGACCTTGACGGCGTCGACAAACGCCTCGATGGCTCGATCGGGTTGCTCGTTAAGCAGGAAATTCAGCCCCTGGAAATACGAGCGCGGCAAGGCCCGCGACTCCTTGACCAGATGCCGGATATCGATTCGCGCCGCCGCCCAGCCCAATCCGAAAAAGAGCGGAAAGAAGAGCAGTTGCCAGTATTCAAATTCAATCATGGGTTCATCAACATCCGATAGTACCGTCAGCGCTTTCGCTCCCGACGACGACCGAAAGCCTCAAGTCCAATGCCGGTTTGACTTATTGCTGAACGGTTCGCTTCAGGCGCGCGACTTCACGTCGCAACGTAAATACCGTACCGATCAAAGACAAAACACCAAGCAATGCACCACCGGCAAAAAAAGCAAGAACAACGATGATCAGCGGCGCATGCCAGTTTGAATCAAGAAAGAAACGAATGCTCACCGGGTCGGTATTCTTTATCGCAAACAGGAACAGCAACAAGAACACGAGGATTCTGAGGCTCCACAAGACAAAACGCATCAGCACGCCCTCCCCCAATGAAAAGGGCGGCAACTCAAGTTGCCGCCCATGGTGATTCACTCAACCAAACTACGTCACTCAGACCGATTTGAGCGCGATATCGACGCGCTCACGCAATTCCTTACCTGCCTTGAAATGCGGCACCCATTTTTCCGGAACGCTAACCTTATCCCCGGACTTCGGGTTCCGGCCAACGCGTGGCGGTCGATAGTTCAGCGAAAAGCTACCGAACCCGCGAATCTCGATACGATCGCCCTTGGCCAAGGCTTCGGACATCGCATCGAGAATCATTTTGACCGCAAAATCGGCATCCTTCGCGACCAGTTGCGGAAAACGCTCCGCGAGCCGCGCGATCAGATCTGACTTGGTCATCACAAACCTTATTGCGGATTGTTCAGCTTGGCTTTCAGCAGAGCACCGAGGTTGGTCGTACCCGAGCTGACGTTGCTTTCAGCAGAGAACTTCTGCATGGCTTCGTGCTGCTCGGCCTGATCCTTGGCCTTGATCGACAGGTTGATCGAACGTGTCTTGCGGTCGATGTTGATGATCATCGCTTCGATCACATCACCTTCCTTGTACACCTTGGTCAGGTCGTCGATACGATCGCGCGAGACTTCGGAAGCACGCAGATAACCGTCCATGTCACCTTCGAGGGTGACCACTGCGCCACGGGCATCAACCGACTTGATCGTACCCTTGACGATGGCGTTCTTCTCGTGGGTCGCGATGAAGCTGGTGTACGGATCGCTGTCGAGTTGTTTGATGCCGAGCGAGATACGCTCTTTCTCGGTATCGATCGCCAGGACCACGGCTTCGACTTCGTCGCCCTTCTTGAAGTTGCGGATGGCTTCTTCGCCCGGCACCGACCACGACAGATCGGAGAGGTGAACCAGACCGTCGATACCGCCCGGCAGACCGATGAACACGCCAAAATCAGTGATCGACTTGATCGCGCCGCGAACCTTGTCGCCCTTCTTCTGGTTCATCGCAAAGTCATCCCACGGATTGGCAGCGCACTGTTTCATACCGAGGGAGATACGACGACGCTCTTCGTCGATTTCAAGGATCATGACTTCGACTTCGTCGCCGAGCTGGACAACCTTCGACGGATGAACGTTCTTGTTGGTCCAGTCCATTTCCGAGACGTGCACCAAACCTTCGATGCCCTGCTCAATTTCAACGAATGCACCGTAGTCGGTCAGATTGGTGACCTTGCCGAACAGGCGGGTGCTTTGCGGATAGCGACGTGCGATGCCGACCCACGGATCTTCGCCGAGTTGCTTGAGACCGAGCGAGACGCGGTTCTTCTCTTGATCGAACTTGAGGATCTTGGCTTGCACTTCGTCGCCGACGGCCAGAACTTCGGACGGGTGACGGACACGGCGCCAGGCCAGGTCGGTAATGTGCAGCAGACCATCGATGCCGCCGAGGTCAACAAATGCACCGTAGTCGGTGATGTTCTTGACGATACCCTTGACGATGCTGCCTTCCTTGAGGTTGGCAAGCAGCGCTTCGCGCTCTTCACCCACACTGGCTTCGAGAACGGCGCGACGCGAAACGACGACGTTGTTGCGCTTGCGGTCGAGCTTGATGACCTTGAACTCGAAGGTCTTGCCTTCGTACGGGGTGGTGTCCTTGACCGGGCGCATGTCGACCAGCGAACCCGGCAGGAAGGCGCGCACGCTGTTGGCCATGACGGTAAGACCGCCCTTGACCTTGCCGGTGATGGTGCCGGTGACCAACGTACCCTGATTCAGGGCTTCTTCCAGGAAGTTCCAGGCGGCAACGCGCTTGGCACGCTCGCGCGAGAGGCGGGTTTCACCGAAACCGTTTTCGAGTTGCTCAATGGCAACCTGAGTGAAATCACCGACCTTGACTTCAAGTTCGCCCTGATCACTCAGGAATTCTTCACGTTCGATATAGCTTTCGGACTTCAGTCCGGCATTGACGACCACGAAATTCTGGTCGATGCGTACAACTTCTGCAGTAATCACTTCGCCTTGACGCATTTCCTGGCGCGTAAGGCTGGCTTCAAAAAGATCGGCAAAGCTTTCTTGCATGGTGGGATTGGCTGACATATGTGTGAGGGACCTGACCGCAATAATGCGGGTTAAGTTAAAACTCGTTACTCGCCACGCCTGCCGATAAGAACCAGGACGGTTATGCGCCGCACCCTGACAGGGAACGGCGCCGGCATCGCCGGCGGTAACACCTTTAAGCGCGCGGCACCTGCCGCACGCCCTTGCTGCTGCTTTTACTACTTCGGCTACGTCGCCAGACCGCTCCATGACAAAACCTGAGCCACAGCTTGTTCAATGGTCAGATTGGTCGTGTCGAGCAATTCGGCGTCTTCGTTTTGCTTCAGAGGGGCCACACTACGTTGGCTATCGCGCTCGTCGCGTTCCCGCAAATCCAGCAAAAGAGGCTGGATACTAGCAGCGATTCCTTTTTCGATCAACTGCTTATAGCGTCTTTCCGCCCGAACCTCGACACTGGCTGTGAGGAAGATTTTGGTCTGCGAGTCGGGGAATACGACCGAGGCCATATCCCGCCCGTCCGCAACCAATCCGGGCGCCTTCCGAAACAGTCTTTGCCGGAAAAGCAGCGCATTACGCACCGCCGGCAAGGCCGCGACCTTTGACGCGCCGGCGGAGATTTCTTCATGCCGAATGGCCTCGCCAACCTCTTCGCCGGCCAGGATGATCGAGTTTTCGAGGAAAACCACGTCCAGGCACGCGGCGATCGCGGCGATTCTTGTCTCATCGTCCCATGCAACACCATTCCGTTGAGCAGCCAATGCAGTCAATCGATACAGCGCTCCCGAATCGAGATAGTGCCAACCGAGCGCGGCGGCCACGCGCGCGGCGACCGTTCCCTTGCCCGATGCCGACGGACCGTCGATCGCAATCACGGGAACCGGCTGCGTTACGGCCGAAAAGGAGTCGAAGTAATCCGGAAAGGTCTTGGCTACGCAAGCCGGGTCATTGATGCGTACCGTCGTGGCGAACGACGCCAGGGAGAAACACATGGCCATGCGATGGTCGTCGTAGGTATCGATGCCGTCGTGCGGCGTTGTGAAAGTGCCCGGCGGCGTAATTCGAATGAAGTCAGAACCTTCCTCGACCACGGCGCCGACCTTGCGGAGCTCGGCGGCCATCGCCGCAATCCGGTCGGTTTCCTTGACGCGCCAGCTTGCGATGTTCGACAAGGTCGTCGTGCCTTCGGCAAACAACGCCGCCGTCGCCAGTGTCATTGCCGCGTCCGGAATGTGATTGCAGTCGAGGTCGATCGCCTGCAGTTTGCCTTCCTGCGGTGCAGACGCCTCGATCCAGTGGCAACCCATTGCGACGCGAGCACCCATTTTTTCAAGCGCCTCGGCAAAGCGCACGTCGCCCTGGATCGAATCTTGGCCGACGCCTTCGATGCGCACCGGGCCGCCGCCGATGGCGCCGAGCGCCAGGAAGTAGGAGGCGGACGACGCGTCACCTTCGACATGAATCACTCCGGGCGAGCGATACCGCGAACCGGCCGGCACGACAAAGCGCTGCCATCCCTCGCGCACGACCTTAACGCCGAAGCGCGCCATGATCGCCAACGTAATTTCGATATACGGCCGGGAAATCAGTTCACCGACCACTTCGATCGTCGTTTCGACACCGGTCAGCGGCAGCGCCATCAGCAGTCCGGTCAGGAACTGGCTCGACACGTCGCCGCGCACATGCACGAGGCCGGCCGGCCGGATCGTCGCCGGACGCAGTTCGAGCGGCGGAAAACCTTCGCGACCGCCGTAGGCGACGTCGGCACCCAATTCGCGCAGCGCATCGACCAAATCGCCGATCGGCCGCTCATGCATACGTGGCACGCCAGTCAGCGAGTAACGCCCACCCGCCAACGCCAGTGCGGCGGTCAGGGAACGAAACGCGGTGCCGGCGTTGCCGAGAAACAGATCCGCTTGCTTGACCGGAAAAACACCGCCAACGCCATGAACCACATAGCTGTTGCCTCCCTGCGCATCGACCCTGACGCCGAGCGCCGCCAAAGCGTCCAGCATGCGCGCCGTATCCTCGGATTCAAGCAGATCGAGGACTTCAGTCGTACCTTCTGCCAGTGCGGCGAGCAGTAAAACCCGGTTGGAGATGCTCTTCGAACCGGGCAGACGCACGCTTCCCTGCGCCGCCAGCAATGGCGGCAGGTCGATAAAATCTTTAGCCATGGGAATCAAGCCTTGTTTCCAGCCCAGTCGCGACGCGCCGTACGGGCAATATCAAAAGTTTTCTCCAGCGCGGCGCCATCGCCACGCTGGAGAATGTCATGCAGCTCATCGAGTTGCGATCGATAGCGATCGAGTTCCTCAAGCAAGGCGACGCGATTCGCCAAACAAATGTCGCGCCACATTTCGGGGTGGCTGGCGGCAATGCGCGTGAAGTCGCGGAAGCCGCTGGCGGCAAAACTGAACAGCAGGTCACGGTTATCGCGCAACGCAAGGTCGTGGACAAGCGCATACGACAAGAGATGCGGCAAGTGGCTGACGGCTGCGAAAATCCGGTCGTGTTCCTCGGGCCGCAACTCATGAATGATCGCCCCACACCATTCCCACGCTGAACGCACACGCGCGACATTCAGCACCGGGTTTTCCGGCAACGGCGTCAGAACCACTTTCTTTTCGCGATACAGATCAGCGCGGGCCGCGGCCGCACCACTGTTTTCCGCACCGGCAATCGGGTGCGCCGGGATGAACTGTCCGATTCGCTCGCCAAACGCGTCGCGCGCGACCGCGACCACGTCCGACTTGGTGCTCCCACCATCGGTCACAACCGTATCCGGCCCGAGATAGGGCGCAATACGCGCCATGATTTCCGCCATCTGACCCACCGGTGTCGCAATCAGGACAAGGTCGGCATCGGCAACTTCCTGGCCCGGATTGGCGCCGACCCGATCGATTATTCCGAGGTCAAGCGCTTGCGTCAGCGTACCCAGACTACGACCAAAGCCGACGACCTCCTCAACCTGCTCGGCGGCTTTGAGGCCAAGCGCAAACGAGCCACCAATCAGTCCGACGCCGAATACGACGACTTTGCCAAACTCCGGCGCTGCGCTCATTACCGCGCCTTTTCAAGCGCTTCAAGAAAGCGGATGTTCTCGGTCTCGCCACCAATCGTCACGCGCAGCCACTCGGGCATGCCGTAGCCGGCGATTGGACGAACGATCACCCCTTGTTTGAGCAATTTCTGATTCAGCGAGGCGGCATCTCCGGCATTGAACGCCAGGAAGTTTCCGTGCGACGGAATATGCGAATACCCGAGGCGCTTGAGCCCCGCGACGATCTGCTCCATGCCGGCGCGATTGAGCGCGTAGCTGCGGGCGACGAATTCTTCGTCATCAAGCGCTGCCGCCGCCGCAGTGATCGCCAGATTGTTACAGTTGAATGGTTGCCGCACGCGGTTCATCAAATCAGCGACCTCGGCCGAAGCCATGGCGTAGCCGATGCGTAACCCGGCCAGGCCGTAGATCTTGGAGAAGGTTCGCGTGATGACAAGATTCGGAAACTCCGACAGCCAGTCGGCAATATCGACGCGCTCCGGCGGCGGGATGTATTCGTTGTAAGCCTCGTCGACGACGACCACGACATCGCTCGGAACAGCGGCCAAGAAGGCCTTGAGCTGCGGGTACGGCAGGAAGGTGCCGGTTGGGTTGTTCGGATTGGCGATCCAGACCAAGCGTGTGTCCGGACGGATAGCGCTGAGCATGGCGTCGAGATCGTGACCGAAATCCTTGGCCGGGACGGAGATCGGCTCGGCGCCAGCAGAGAGCGTCGCCAGCGGATACACGGCGAATGCGTGCTGGGAGTAGACCGCAGAGCGCCCGTGAGCAAGAAGTACCCGGGCGATCAGGTCAAGGACGTCGTTGGAGCCGTTGCCCAGGACAAAACGCTCCACACCAAGCCCTGAACGGTTTGCCAGAGCGGATTTCAGCTCGTAGTCGTCGGGGTAGCGTTCGAGCGATCCGATAGCCTTCTCGACCGCGCTCCTCGCTTTCGGACTCATGCCCAAGGGGTTTTCGTTGGAGGCAAGCTTGATGATCCGCTCAACCGGAATACCCAGTTCGCGCGACAGTTGTGTGATGGGCTTGCCGGGAAGATACGGCGAAATGGCGCGGATATTCGGCAACGATTGATCACAGAGGGTCATGTGTGTCCTTGCAGAGAATGTTTGAAAACGCTGGATACGCGCGATCAGGAGCGATCAATACACGGCGATCGGGTACGAACCAAGAACCTTCAGATAGGCCGCACGCCGAGAGAGTTCGTCGAGCGCCTTCGCGACCGGCGCATCCTGTTGATGCCCTTCAATGTCGACAAAGAAGACATACTCCCAGAGCGTGTGTCGTGCAGGCCGCGACTCCAGGCGCGTCATCGATACGCCGGCGTCCGAGAACGGCGCGAGCAGCGTGCCCAAGGCACCGGTCCGATTGTGCGCCGACATGATCAACGAGGTCTTGTCGCGCCCCGAAACATCCGCCTCCTGCCGCCCCAGCACGACCCAGCGCGTCGTGTTATTGGGCTCATCTTCAATACTCTCGGCCAACTTCGGCAGTTCGTAACGCTCGGCGGCGGCTTCACCAGCGATCGCGGCCGCACCCGATTCCGACGCGGCGAATTGCGCGGCCTGCGCATTGCTCCCCATCGAAATGCGTTGGGCGTTGGGCAGGGTTCGATTCAGCCATTCGTGGCATTGCGCCAGCGACTGCGCATGTGAATAGACCTTGGTGATCTTGTCGAACGCTGTTTCGTTGCTCAGGAGGTGCTGGTGGATGCGCAGGACGACTTCGCCGCAGACCTTCAATGGCGTGGTCATCAACAAGTCGAGCGTCCGCCCGATCGCGCCTTCGGTCGAATTCTCGATCGGCACAACAGCGAAATCGGCGTGACACGCCTCGACTTCGCGGAAAACATCGTCGATGGAAAGTTGCGGCAGCAAGCGCGCCGCATGACCGAAATGCTTGGTCGCCGCACTTTCGGAGAAGGTCCCCAACGGGCCAAGGAACGCCACGCCCAGCGGCTGCTCGAGCGACAGGCAGGCCGACATGACTTCGCGGAAGAACCAAGTCACGCTGTCGCTGGACAGCGGTCCCGGATTGATTCCCTGGATCCGGCGCAGCACCTGCGCCTCCCGCTCCGGCCGATAGATGAATCCGGCGTCGCCATGCTGCATCTTGATCTGACCCACGCGTTGCGCACACTGCGCGCGGCGGTTCAGCAACTCGAGCAACTGCGCATCAATGGCGTCTATTTCGGAACGCACCACCGTCAGCTTGTCTTGCAGATCATCACTCATGTTCGTACCCGGAAGAGAGTCGGCTCAGTTGTTCGTCGGCCAAGAGGACTAGGCCTGATCCTGCCCTTCTGGCGATTCCGGCGTGGTTCCATCCGTTGCTTCCGGGACGGCGTCCGTAATCGCATCTTGCTCGTCTTCGGTTTCGACGACCTTCTCCAAACCCGCCAGCTTCTCGCCCTCATCGAGCGCAATCAGCGTCACACCCTGCGTAGCACGACCCAACTCTCGGATTTCGCGCACGCGGGTGCGAATAAGCACACCGCCAGTCGTGATCAGCATGATTTCGTCTTCATCCTGAACCAGGCGCGCCGCAACGACCTTGCCGTTTCGCTCGCTGGCGGCAATGGCGATGACGCCTTGCGTGCCTCTGCCGGAATGGCGGAAATCGGCCAGGACGGTGCGCTTGCCGTAACCGTTTTCGGTCGCAATCAATACCGTTTCCTGATGATTGGCGGCGACCAGAAGCGACAAAACCTGCTGCCCCTCGGCCAGCTTCATGCCACGAACGCCACGTGCGGTGCGTCCCATCGGACGAACATCCTCTTCGTCAAACCAGACCGCCTTGCCAGCATCGGAAACAAGCACGATATCCTGCGTACCGCTCGTAATCTCCGCGCCGATCAGATAATCACCCTCATCAAGCGCGACGGCGATGATGCCGGCCTTGCGCGGATTGGAGAAGTCGGAAAGCGGCGTCTTCTTGACGGTTCCCTGCGCGGTGCACATGAAGATGAACTGGTCTTCCGTAAACTCCTTGATCGAAAGAATGGCGTTGATCTTCTCGCCATCTTCCAGCGGGAACATATTGACGATCGGCTTACCCCGGCCAGTTCGGGTTCCTTGCGGCACTTCGTAAACCTTGAGCCAGTAAACGCGGCCGCGATTCGAGAAGCAGAGGATGTAATCGTGGGTGTTGGCAATGAACAGGTGATCGACAAAATCGTCTTCCTTGACCGCTGCCGCCTGCTTGCCTCTCCCGCCGCGCCGCTGCGCACGATAGTCGGCCAAGGGTTGCGATTTGACGTAGCCGCTGTGGGAAAGCGTCACCACCATGTCCTGCGGCGTGATGAAATCCTCGATCCCGAGATCCTGCGTATTGAATTCGATCTCGGACCGGCGCTTGTCACCGAACTGCGCACGAATCGCGGTCAGTTCATCGATGATGATCTGACTGATACGTTCGGGCCGCGCCAGAATGTCCATCAGGTCGGCAATTTTCTCCAGCAACTCGGCGAAGTCGGCGACGATCTTGTCGCGCTCGAGACCGGTCAAGCGCTGCAGGCGCAGTTCAAGAATCGCCTGAGCTTGAGCTTCCGAGAGGAGGTAGCCGCTCTTCGACAAACCATACTCGAGCGCCAAACCTTCCGGGCGCGTGGCGTCCAAAGTCGCCCGCTGCAGCATTTCGCCAACCGTCGTCGACGTCCAAAGCCGCGACATCAAACCACGCCGCGCGTCGGCCGGTGTTGGCGAGGCCTTGATCAGCGCGATGATTTCATCGACGTTATCGAGCGCAACCGCAAGCCCTTCCTGGATGTGCGCACGCTCACGCGCCTTGCGCAGCTCAAAGACGGTACGCCGGGTGATCACTTCGCGCCGATGCGCAAGGAAGCAATCGAGCATCTGCTTGAGGTTGAGCAATCGCGGCTGACCATCGACCAGCGCCACCATGTTCATGCCAAACGTGTCCTGCAACTGCGTCTGCTTGTACAGACAGTTGAGAACGACTTCAGGCACTTCGCCGCGCTTGAGTTCGATCACCACACGCATGCCCGATTTGTCGGACTCATCCCGCAGATCCGAAATCCCGTCGATGCGCTTGTCGTTTACAAGCTCGCTAATCTTTTCAAGCAGCGTGCGTTTATTGACCTGGTACGGCAGCTCGTCGACGATGATCGCCTGGCGATCATTGCTGCCCTTGATGTCTTCAAAGTGTGTCTTGGCGCGCATGACAACGCGGCCGCGCCCGGTGCGGTAGCCTTCGCGTGCGCCGGTCACGCCGTAAATAATCGCCGCCGTCGGAAAATCGGGAGCCGGGATGATGTCGATCAACTCGTCGATCGTCATTTCCGGATTGGCCAGCAGGGCCAGGCACGCGTCGACCACTTCATTCAGGTTGTGCGGCGGGATGTTGGTGGCCATACCCACCGCGATGCCCGACGAACCGTTGATCAGAAGATTGGGAATGCGCGCGGGCATGATCAACGGCTCTTGCTCCGAACCATCGTAGTTCGGCCCGAAATCAACCGTCTCCTTGTCGATATCGGCGAGCAACTCATGGCCGATGCGCGCCATGCGTACTTCCGTGTATCGCATGGCGGCCGCGCTGTCGCCATCGACCGAGCCGAAATTCCCCTGACCGTCGCACAGCATGTATCGCAGCGAGAAGTCCTGCGCCATGCGCACGATCGTGTCATAGACCGCCATATCGCCGTGCGGGTGGTATTTACCAATCACATCACCGACGATACGCGCCGATTTCTTGTAGGGCTTGTTCCAGTCGTTACCAAGTTCGTGCATGGCAAACAGCACCCGACGATGGACCGGTTTCAGACCATCTCGCGCATCCGGCAACGCACGTCCCACGATCACACTCATCGCGTAATCAAGATACGAGCGACGCATTTCGTCTTCAAGACTGATGGGGAGTGTTTCTTTTGCGAAGGTTTCCACAGCGCGTTCCATTTCTATCCGGTGTATCCCAGCAAGAACCGAACTTCAGAGTCGATGTTGTCGTCTTTGCCAAACCGTGCATTCTATCACGCCCGCATCAGTCAGCCGGAAGCACGAACGGCCAAGCGCACCATGACCCGGCCAACGCTCCGTCACTGCCCGGTCGTTTACGAAAAGCAAACAATCACCGCACGACAAAGAGGCGCTTCCCCGCAAAACCGGATCACTTCAGCCGGACAGGCTGCGCAATGTTGCTTTTTTACAACAACAAGAACAATCCAAACCGGGCTTCTTGGCCCCCAAAAAGCCACGCTCCTTTCTTTGCGAAGCCCACGAACCCGACCAGATCAGAACCATTGGAATAACCAGCGCGATAATCGATGCAGCCTTCCCCATCCTTGATATCGGGAGCATTGCAAGCACCCGTCGCTTCAATCACCTCGCTGCCAAGCGCCTCGACACCTAGCGCCTTGCCAGGCAAAACCAGGCGGTGCAAAAACCAGCCCGGAACCGCCCCCTGACGTCTATTTCAAGGACGCATGAGCCACCCTGGCACAGCCTTTGCGCAACAACTTCGACGCGGCGCAACATCCGCATCGGCGCGTCGCGCACAGCCGAAACGAGCCACTTCAATTTGGGCTGTTGGAAAAACGCCCACCAGCGACCATTTCAGGCCTGAGAGCAATGAAATTGAGTTGATAATTCTCGCAGCTTTATGGCAGAATCAATTTCGTCCGCGCAGCCATATACATGTTTGCTCTTATTACCAAGGCGTAACAGGCCATGCGAACGGAATACCGCAGGCTTTAACTAACGAGGAAATCCAGATGAAAAAAACAGCAAAGCATTCTATCGTGGCCATTCTGGCCGCTACCTTGGGCCTGTGTGCATCGCTCGCCCAAGCTCAAACAACCAATAGCGTGTACGTAATTGACGGCCGCGGCCAAGTCGCAACCGACCCGTACGGTCTCTGCTGGCGGACCGGCTTCTGGACGCCTGCTGCTGCAGCGACCGATCCGAATGGATGCAAGTGCGACAAGGACCTGATCCCGAAGGAAGTCTGTGAGCCGAAGGCCGCTGCTGCCGCTCCTGCTGCTGCCGCTGCAACCAAGCCGGCTGGCGAGAAAGTGACCGTCGCCGCCGACGCGTTGTTTGACTTCAACAAGTCGACGCTGCGCCCGGAAGGCAAGCAAAAGCTTGACGACGTCGCTGCCAAGGCCGACAAGCTGGTTCTGGAAGTCGTTATCGCTGTGGGTCACGCTGACCGCATCGGCAGCGCCGCCTACAATCAGAAGCTCTCCGAAAAGCGCGCCGCTTCGGTCAAGGACTATCTGGTTAGCAAGGGCATCCCGGCCAATCGCGTCTACACCGAAGGTAAGGGAAGCTCGCAGCCGGTGACCAAGCCGGGTGAATGCAAAGGCCCGAAGAGCGCGAAGGTTATTTCTTGCTTGCAACCCGATCGTCGCGTTGATATCGAAATCATCGGTACCGCCAAGTAATTTTCTGATTGCTTGAGAAAAGCCCTGCCTAGGCAGGGCTTTTTTGTTTCTCCAATGGACCTTCGCAGACCATGCAAAACGCCGACCAGAACGAACTCGACAAATTCAGCCAACTCGCGCATCGCTGGTGGGATCCGCACAGCGAATTCAAGCCGCTGCATCAAATCAACCCGCTTCGTCTCGCGTGGATTGACTCGCTCGCGAACATCCCGGGCAAGAGAGTACTGGATATTGGCTGCGGCGGTGGAATCCTGTCGGAGAGCATGGCCGTAAAGGGCGCCACAGTCACGGGCATTGACCTCTCAAACAAGGCACTGGCGGTCGCGCGCCTTCATCTCTTGGAGAGTGGGAATACGGTCGAGTACCGTGAAATATCGGCAGAACAGCTCGCCGGCGAGTCGCCTGCCAGTTATGACGTCGTCAGTTGCATGGAAATGCTTGAGCACGTACCCAATCCGGCCAGCACGATCGCCGCTTGCGCAGCGCTTGTGAAACCGGGGGGCCATGTATTCTTCTCGACGATTAACCGCAACGCTAAAGCCTACCTGCTGGCGGTGATCGGCGCCGAATACGTGCTCAAGATGCTTCCGAAAGGAACGCACGACTATGCAAAATTCATCAAGCCTTCCGAACTCACGCGCTGGTCAAAGAGCGTCGGCCTTGAGCCGCAAGAGCTCATCGGCCTGACCTACAACCCGATCACACAGCGCTACAGCTTGGGACGTGACACGTCGGTCAACTATCTGCTCCATGCTGTGCGGGCAATCTGACCGTTAGCTTGTTCCGCTCCGGCGTTGCCCTACCACAAAAACCGGCAGCGCTTCAGTCAACTCTCCTTCTGTTCCAGAGAGAAGCCAGCGCCGCTATCCAGACCGAGCGCTGAAACGAGATAAGGCATCACGCCGGCCAATGTATCGTGCAAAGTCCACGGCGGATTGAGAACGAAAAGGCCGCTACCGTGCATGCCAAATCCGTCCTTGGCCGGTTCTTTGACGCGCAAGGTGACATGTAGCCAACTCTTCGCGGGGAGATTTTTCAGGCGACCAGGAAGTTCGTGCGCATCCAGGCGCGTAAGCTGCGGATACCAGAGCATGTACGTACCGCCGGGGAAACGTGACAAAGCTTCCTTCAACGCCTTGAAAACACGATCGTAATCCTGCTTCTCCTCGTAAGACGGATCAATCAGCACCAATGAACGACGAGGAGCCGGCGGTAGGAGCGCTTTGAGTCCTGCAAATCCATCCGTTGGATCGACAATAACCTGCTTGCCGGCGTCTTTGAAGTTCTCCTGCAGCAGACGCGCATCCTTGCTGTGGAGTTCAAACAGTCGCAACCGATCCTGGTCACGCATTGTCCACAACGCGAAATGTGGGGACCCGGGATAAACCAGCAAGCGGCGGTCCGAATTCAAGCGGCGTACCAGATCAACGTAATCGGCCAACGGCTTCGGCAGGTCGGTGCGCCCCCACAATCGACCGACTCCATCCTTGTACTCTGCCAGTTTTGCCGCATAGCCCGAATCCAGTGCGTACGCACCGGCACCCGAGTGCGTATCGATATACCAAAAGGGTTTTTCCTTTTGACAGAGATACCGGGTCAGCTGGATCAGAACAAGGTGTTTGAGAACGTCGGCGTGATTGCCGGCATGAAATGCGTGGCGATAACTCAGCATGATTGGAATACATCAGAAATACGCTGCGCGGAAGCGTGGCGGAAACCCACGCGCCTGAAATTGTCACCGCTCGCCGCGGAGACGAGCGCATGACGGCTGAAGCAATTGACTGCGCTAAAGCTCAATCAGGGTTTCCCGCTGCGCCCACATTCGCTTCAGCATTCTCGGACGGGTCGTTCTGATCATCTTCGCCTTCGCCCGGCTTCTTGCCGGCGAGCTTGCGCTGACGCTTCTCTTCCTGTTTTCGCTTCTTTTCCAGATCTCTCTGTCGTTTCTCGAATGAATAATTAGGCTTGGCCAAAATTTTGTCCCTGATCAGCAAGAATGCCGAATGTAGCTTGCATTAAAAATGCCGTTCAGCCCTCG
>JAGNOM010000215.1 GCA_017990155.1 Propionivibrio sp.
CCCGCTCCGGTTCGCGCCACCACAAGGAATACTCGCTTTGCACCGCCGCCACCGGCTGGACCGCGTGCGCCCGGCGGATCGTCTGCGCGCTCGCCTCCGACAGCCCGAAATGCCTGACCTTGCCGGCAGCGATCAAGTCCTTGACGGCACCGGCCACATCTTCAATCGGCACCGAAGGATCGACGCGATGCTGGTAGAAGAGGTCGATCGCATCGACCTTGAGGCGTCGCAGTGATGCCTCGGCAACCGCCTTAATATGTTCCGGCCGGCTGTTCAGGCCGCCAGTACGCTGCGCCGTCGCCGGATCCAGGTCAAAACCGAACTTGGTCGCAATGACCACCCGACCCTTGAACGGCGCAAGCGCCTCACCGACCAGTTCCTCGTTCGCAAACGGCCCATAAACCTCGGCCGTATCGAAAAACGTCACACCACGCTCGACTGCGCCGCGAATCAGCGCAATCGCATCGCTCGTCGCCGCCGCCGGACCGTAGGCCGAAGTCATGCTCATGCAACCCAGACCAAGCGCCGAAACCTCCAGCGCGTTTCCCAGCTCCCTTGTTTCCATCATCGGAGTTCTTCCTGACAAGTTGATTCAGGAAGCGACTATAGAGTTCTGAAACGCACTCAACTAGCCCATAAAGGGTTTATTGATTAACAATATGCGATTGATAATTCGGACGCTTGCAATCGCGCATCCTGCGTAAATACAGGCATCTTCCTACTTCCTCGCGCGCTCACGACCCTGCTGCTCGGCGATAGCCAGTTCCTCGTTGCTCAACACGAACTCATTGCTATCAGTCAGTCGTTCCAATGCCAGATCGATGAACGCTCTTACCCGCACGGGCTGATCGGCACGACTGCCGTAGTAGAGGAAGAAGCCGGCATGGTCGGCCACATGTCGGGTCAGCAGAGGAACCAGCTGTCCCGATCGAATGTGGGAAGCCGCCGTAACGCTGGCCAGTTGCCCGATGGCGACGCCGGCGAGAACGGTGCGCAGTTCGAGGTTCTCGTCATTAGTGCAAAACGCCGGCGCGACGTGATGATCGACAACGGCATCGTCGATCTTGACGTGCCAGGGAACCATGCGGCCTGTATTGGGTAGCCGGTAAGCGCAGCACTTGTGCGTGCCAAACGCATCGAGGCTGGCCGGGGCGCCGCATCGCTTAAGGTAGGCCGGCGACGCGCAGATGATCGATTGCAGCGTAAACAACCGGCGCGCGACGACGCCTTCTTGTGGAGAGATACCAACCCGGAAGCCGATGTCCACGCGGTCTTCCACCCAGTTCCCGAGTCGGTCGTCGAGTTGAACATCCGGCTGCACATCGGGATAGCGTTGGCAGAACTCTTCGATGACCGGTCCGACCACGGGCACAAACATCGATTGCGGTCCGACGATGCGCAGTGGTCCGGAGATCTCGTCCTTGGTGATCTTCGCCGTCTGCATCGCCCTCTTCAAGCTCAGCAACGCCGGTTGGGCCGCTTCGAGAAAACGTAGTCCTTCTTCAGTGAGCGCCATGCTCCGCGTCGTGCGGTGAAACAGCCGAACCCCCAGATGCTGCTCAAGCTGGGCCAGCGCCTGGCTGGCGGCCTGGGGCGTGATGCTCTGCGCCGTGGCGGCCTTGCGCAGGCTGCCAAGCTCCGCGGTTCTGACAAAAGTGGTGATCGACCGCAATTCGTTGATGGGCATACGCTCTCCATAGGCGTCGATTAACAAACCCCGCTTTCCAATCTATCAAGGGATAGTGGGCTAGTTGGGTGTTTATCCGGCGAATATAGTTCGCAGCAGTAGAACACGCAACGTGTCTTGTCGGCATTCACCAGGTTCCCGCCGGCAAGCGCCTGACCGATCCACTTACGCCAGAGAAATACCGACCATGCACGAGACGGCTTCACCCGATCTGTTGAAAAAGCAGCGCGCCATTCTCGCGATCATCGTCGTCAGTTATCTGATGATCGTGGTCGATATCTCGATCGTCATCACTGGGCTGCCGCGAATCCAGGACGGGCTGGGTTTCTCGCACGCCGGTCTGTCATGGGTGCAGAACGCGTACACGCTGGCTTTTGGCGGGCTGCTGCTGCTCGGCGCGCGAGCCGGAGACATCCTCGGTCGGCGCAGGATGTTCATCGTCGGCTTGGGAATCTTTACGTTGGCGTCGCTGGCCATTGGCGCAGCGCCGTCGGCCGAGTGGATGCTGGCCGCGCGCGCCATTCAGGGCGTCGGCTCGGCGATTCTGGCGCCGTCCACGCTGGCGCTGCTCTCAACGCACTTTGCCGAGGGACCGGATCGGACCCGCGCGCTGGCGTATTACGCGGCGGCGGCCGGGGTGGGCGCCACCGTGGGGCTGGTGCTCGGCGGTTTGCTGGCCGATCTGGTGTCCTGGCGCATGGGGTTTTTCATCAACCTGCCGATCGGCCTTGCCTTGATGATCGGTGCTCGCCGCTATATCCCGGAAACTACCAGGCACCACGGACGATTCGACGTGCTCGGCGCGGTCAGTTCGACACTCGGCATGACCTCGCTTGTTTATTCCATTGTCCGCTCGGCCGAGCAGGGGTGGCGTGACGCGGGAACGCTCGCCGCCTTGATCAGCGGTATCGCCTTGATCGCGCTTTTTATCCTGCATGAAGCCCGCGCTCGTCAGCCGATACTGCCGCTGAGATTGTTCGCCAGCGGCGAACGCTGCGGCGCGTATCTGGCGCGCATGCTGTTCCTGGGCGGCATGGTCGGCTTCTGGTTCTTTTCCACCCAGTATCTTCAGGAGGTGATGGGCTACGGGCCGATGAAAGCGGGGCTCGCCTTACTGCCGGTCACGCTCTCCAACTTCGCGGCGGCCATGCTGATTCCACGTCTTTCCCGCAAATTCGGAAATGCCGGATTACTGACGGGCGGCCTGATCGTCAGCGTGGCGGGATTGCTCTGGCTTGGACAGGTTTCGGCGCATTCGGCCTATCTGAGCGGGGTCGCGTTGCCGATGCTCCTGATCGGGATCGGTCAGGGCTCTGTGCTGGCGCCGCTGACAGTCTTTGCCGTTGCCGGCGTGAACGGTCAAGACGCCGGAGCGGCTTCCGGAATGGTTAATGTGGCCCACCAACTGGGGGCTTCGCTCGGGCTCGGAATTCTGGTCGCGGTCTTTGCTTCAGTCCAGTCAGTCGGTCTCGCCGGAACAGAGGCACTCGCGCATCGTATCGCCCGTGTTTTCGACGCGGGCGCTCTCATGCTCGCGCTGTCGCTTGCCGTGGTGCTGGTTTCGATTGTGATTCCGCGTCTCCGTCTTGACAAAACCTGTGAACAACACCCACAGCGGATCACCGCCGACTCCGCACAAAACCCATAACCCAGCCTTACAGAAAGAACCCGTGCTTATGAACAAATCGTTTTTCTTGGGAATAACCCTGTGTGCCGTCGCTCCCTTTGCCGGCGCAGCCGGCCCTCAAGGCCAAGCTGACCTACCGGCTGCATCAACAACCCCGGCCCAGCAAATCACACGTGCAGGCGAACAAGCTCCGACCTACGGATCGGCCGACTACTTCACCGGGCGAGCGCGGGTCGATCCCTTGTTTTCCGCCAACGAGAGCATCAATGCGTACGGTGCCTATGTGACGTTCGATCCCGGTTCGCGCACTGCATGGCACACGCATCCGGCAGGGCAGCGGCTCGTCGTGACGTCCGGCATCGGACTCACGCAGGAATGGGGAAAGCCCGTGCAAATCATCCACCAAGGCGATGTGGTGTGGTGCCCTCCCGATGTCAAACATTGGCACGGCGCAGCACCGAACTTAGCAATGACCCACCTGGCTGTGGGGCGCTCTGTTGATGGCAAATCTGTGACCTGGATGGAGAAAGTGACCGATGAACACTACAACGCCCACTAAGCACCTCAGTATTCAAGCGGCAACCGTGGCGATGATCCTGAGTCTGGGGCTGGTGACCGCACCTGCCCACGCTCAGAACACCCCGGAACCGCAAGCCATGACCACACAAGCCCGTTCCGAGACCCTGTCCGCCAAGCAGCAAGCCATCCCGCTGATCGCCTCCTTCATGGCCGCGAGCGAAATGCCCAAGCTCAATGCCGCCTTGAATCAGGGGCTGGACGCGGGCCTGACCATCAGCGAGGCCAAGGAAATCCTGGTGCACCTCTACGCCTACGTCGGCTTTCCACGCAGCCTGAACGCGCTGGGTGAGTTGCTGAAGGTGGTGGACGCGCGCAAACAGCGCGGCATCGAGGACGCGCCGGGACGCGAGCCCAGCCGAGCCATTCCGACGGGCGATCAACTGCTCGCGGTCGGTACGGCAAACCAGACCAGGATTTCCGGCGCGCCGGTCAAGAACGCCGTGACGGACTTTGCCCCGGCCATCAACCAGTTCCTGCGGACCCATTTGTTCGGCGACATCTTCGAGCGCGACAACCTCGATTGGCAGAGTCGCGAACTTGCCACGGTCGGAGCACTCGCTGCCACGCCGGGAGCGGAGCCGCAACTGCGCTCGCACATGGCCGCCAGCATGCGGACTGGCCTGACGGCTGCACAGATGCGCCAGTTGACCGAGGTGCTGGCCGAGCACGGCGACACGCAGGCCGCCAAACGGGCGAGTGTTGCGCTCACGCAGGCGCTTGCGGCCGCGTCGGCACGCTGAGCATGAAGAATTCCATCGCCAAGTAATGACTGAAGCCCCTCAAAAGTTTCTGGAGCCATTCAAATGAAATCAAGACTCATCCCTTCCGTTCTATTCGCCGCGACGATCGGCGCGTTATCAGGAGCCACCATGGCCGCCGACTACAAACAGAACCCCTTCTCGCTGGCCTACGAAGGCGCGATGACCGAAAACACCAAAGGCCAGGTCAATCTCCGACCCGTCACTTACAAGTTGAACGGCCTCGACATTTCGGCCAACGTGTACACGCCGGCCGATTACGACGCGAGCAAGAAATACCCGACCATCGTCGTCGCTCACCCCAACGGCGGCATCAAGGAACAAGTCGCCGGCTTGTACGCCCAGCGTCTGGCGGAACAGGGCTATATCACCATTACAGCAGATGCCGCGTATCAGGGCGCCAGCGGCGGCCAGCCGCGCAATGTAGACAAGCCCGCGAACCGCATCGAAGACATCCACGGCATGGCCGACTTCATCAGCCAGTACGCCGGTGTCGATACTGCGCGCCTCGGCCTGCTCGGCATCTGCGGCGGTGGCGGCTACTCGCTGGCCGCGGCGCAAACCGACAAGCGCTTCAAGTCGATTGCGACGGTGAGCATGTTCAACTCCGGGCGCGTGCGCCGCAACGGCTACGTCGATTCGGCGCTGAACACGATCCAGACCCGCCTGCAGCAGGCTTCCTCCGCCCGCGCCCAGGAAGCGGCAGGCGGTGCAGTGCTCTATTCCGGTGATGCCAACCTCTCAGACGAACAGATCGCCAAGCTGCCCTTCGATCTGTACCGCCAGGGTTACGAGTATTACTGGAAGACGCACGCGCATCCCAACTCGACCTTCAAGTACACCACCAGCAGTCTGCTCGACTTGATGCGTTGGGACGCCACCAGCCAGATCGAACTGATCGACAA
>JAGNOM010000216.1 GCA_017990155.1 Propionivibrio sp.
CGCGCCGACAGGTGCGTCCGCCCGGATCAGCCCTTCCGGCTGAACATGAAGTTTGAGTACATCCCCTCGGCCACGCGGAACCACGAGTTTTGCTCGTCGGTGAACTTCTTGTAGTCGTCGTAGATCTGCTTGAAATCCGGATTTTTCGCCGAGATCTCCGCGTAAAGCTCCATCGCCGCCTTGTAGCAAACCTCCATGACTTCCTTCGGGAACGGCCTGAGCTGCGCCCCGGCGGCGACCAGCTGCTTGAGCGCGAGCGGATTCTTGGCGTCGTAGCGGGCGAGCATCTCGACATGGGCATCGGCGCACGCGGCCTGCACCGCCGCCTGGTACTCCTTCGGCAACTCTACCCATTTCTTGGCGTTGATGTAGATCGAAATCTGCGGCCCCCCCTCCCACCAGCCCGGGTAGTAGTAGTACTTGGCGACCTTGTTGAAGCCGAGTCTCTGGTCGTCGTACGGACCGACCCATTCCGCCGCGTCGATCGTTCCCTTTTCCAGCGACGGATAGATGTCCGAGCCGGCGATCTGCTGCGGCACGACGCCGACCTTGGCGAGCACCGCGCCGGCCAGGCCGGCGATACGCATCTTCAGACCTTTCAGGTCTTCCGCAGTCTTGATTTCCTTGCGGAACCAGCCGCCCATCTGCACGCCGGTGTTGCCGCAGGGAAAGGCGACAATATTCGACTTGGCGAAGAACTCCGCCATCAGTTTCGTCCCGTTGCCCTGGCGGTACCAGGCGTCGAGCTGCCGATTGTTCATACCGAAGGGGATCGCCGTATCGATGCAGTAGGTGGGATCTTTGCCGTAATAGTAGTAGGAGCAGGTTTGCCCCATTTCCACGGTGTTGTCCTTGACCGCATCATGCACCGCCGGCCCTGGAACGATTTCGCCGGCGGCGAAGAGTTGAATCTGGAACTTGCCGCCGGTCATGTCCGAAATGCGCTTGACGAGGAACTCGGCGGTACCGTACAGCGTATCCAGGCTCTTGGGGAAGCTGGAGGCCATCCGCCACTTGATTGCCGGCGCGTTCTGCGCCATCACCGGCGCGGCCACGGTGCCCGCGGCCAGCCCGATCCCTGCCTTTTTCAGAAACGAACGTCTTTCCATGGTTCTCAACTCTCCGATGAACAAAGCTGATTGGTCCGCCAGCAAGGCGATCGGTCAGTTACCGGCAACCTTCATCTGCTCGATGAGCAGCGAACCGACCTGCTTCGAGCCACGCACCAGCACGTCGCTACCGACGGCGGCCACATGCCGGAACATGTCGCGCAGATTACCGGCAATCGTTATTTCCTCGACGGCATGCACGATCTGGCCGTCCTCGATCCAGTAGCCTGCCGCGCCGCGCGAATAGTCGCCATTCACGTAGTTCACGCCTTGGCCGAGCAATTCCGTCACCAGCAGACCACGGCCCATTTTCTTGAGCAGGCCTTCAAAGTTGAGCCGGCCGGGCTTGACGATCAGGTTGTGACAGCCGCCGGCATTCGCCGTGGTCTGCATTCCCAGCTTGCGCGCCGAGTAGGCGCTCAGGAAGTACCCCTGCAGCACGCCATCGACCACGACCTCACGATCGCGCGTCACCACGCCATCGCTGTCAAACGCGCTGCTCGAAAGGCCGCCGCGCAGATGCGGTCGCTCGCTGATCTGGACATTCTTCGAGAACACCGGCTTGCCAAGGCTATCGACCAGGAAGGTCGCCTTGCGGTAAAGGCTGCCACCGCTCACCGAATGGATGAAGTTGCCGATCAGCGACGAAGCCAGCGGCGCCTCGAACAGCACCGGCACCTTGCACGTCTTGATCTTGCGGGCGCCCAGACGCGCCAGCGCGCGTCGTGCGGCGTAGTCGCCAATCTCTTCCGGTGTCGCGATGTTCGCCGCGTCGCGTGCTGTCGAATACCAGTCATCGCGCTGCATGTTCTCGTCCTTGCCGGCGATCACCGAACACGAGAGGTAATGGCGCGAAGTCGGATAGCCGCCCATGAAGCCCAGACTATTGGCCGAGATGAAATGTCCTTCCTGGATCGAAACAGTCGCGCCTTCCGAATTGCTCACTTCAGGACTGACGGCAAATGCGGCTTGCTCGCAGCGCCGCGCCAACTCGACGCTTTCATCGACCGAGAGCGTCCAGGGATGATAAAGGTCGAGGTCGACAAAACCCTGCTCGCGCGTCGCGAGCATTTCGCGATCGGGCAAGCCGGCGCACGGATCGGGCGCGGTAAAGCGGGCGATGTTGAGCGCGGCCTCAACCGTCTCGCGCAAGGCCGCCGCCGAAAAATCGGACGTGCTGGCGTGCCCTTTCTGCTTCCCGAGATAGACGGTGACGCCGATTCCCTTGTCCCGGTTGTACTCGATCGTTTCAACCTCGTTGCAGCGAACCGTGACGGACTGTCCGAAGCCCTCGGAGACGTCGACTTCGCAGTCGCTCGCACCGGATTTCCTGGCGTGCGCGAGCACATCCTCGGCAAATTGCTGCAAGGTTTCCAGCGGATGACTGAAACGCGATTCGGGGGTGGGGGAAAGAGGCGTTTGCGACATGGGATGACAATCGTTGCTGGGAAAGTCGTTATCATAGCAGTTCCCTCCCGGCCATCCGCGCCGGCACTCTTGCACCCACCGGCCTCCGCGCCAACCTAAACGACCAATGAATACACCCGACGAAGAGAGCATTCCCCTATCGAAGACCCGGCGCAAACAGGCGATGGAGGAACTGCAATCGCTCGGCGAGGAGCTCGTGGCGTTGGCATCCGACCAGGTCAAGCGGATCGACATTCCGGAGGAATTGCGCACGGCGGTCAGTGAAGCGCAGCGCATGATGCGGCCTGACGAAGCCAAGCGCCGTCAGATGCAGTACATCGGCAAGCTGATGCGCAACGTCGATGTCGAGCCGATTCGCGAAGCGCTGGCGCTGGTTCGCGGCGAGTCGGCCGGCGAAACGGCAAAGCTGCACCGTCTGGAACGCCTGCGCACGGAACTGCTGGCGGATGAAAAAGTTCTCCACGAGATCGCCAGCCTATACCCCGGTGTCGATTTGCAGCATCTGCGTTCGCTGCGTCGCGCAGCGCTCAAGGAGCAGGCGGAAAACAAGCCGCCGCGCAGCTATCGCGCACTCTTCCAGCGACTCAAGGAACTCGAAAACGCGGCGGAAGCAGGCCAGGATTCAGCGACCGGGGACGATGCCGGCCAAGGCACGTAGCAACTACTCAGCAGTCCGCTCACCTCAATCCAGACTGCTCTCGCGGTAGCGCCCGATTTCGTAGTTGCTGCCCGATTCCTCGAGATCGATCGGAGTCAGGAGGTAGCGCTTGTCTTCGCTGATGAATTCAAGCGACTCGCGCAAGTCGAAGGTCAGGCTCGGCAGGACCAGCCGGGTCTCGCCCTTGACCTCACCTTCGCGCAACCAGATGCCCGGGATGGCGCCCGTCGCGGAGACCCCGGAGGCGCGCGGCCACAGCTCGACGCTTTTTGCCCGTTTCGACAAGGCCTTGATGCCGACGCTGGCTTGCGTGTCGGAGGCCTTGTTGTAGCGCCTGACTACGCCAAGCACCCAGTTCTCGCCGCCTTCGGGCTGCATGCAGAGCAAGGCGCCGATCTTGACCCAATCGGCGTTCTGCTCCTCGATTCCGGCACCGAAACCGCTGAGGCTGACGTTCTCCACGACCCAGCTCTCGGCCGAACGCTCCTTGCCGAGGCGCGCCACATCGCCGGCGAGGACGGTGAAGCAATCGTCAAAACCCTGCAACACCGAAATGCGCGTTTTCACCATATGTCGCTGAAACTCGCGCTGCGGCGGCTCGGCCGCCCATTGCGTCGCCAGATGGCGCAACACCGGCAGCAAGACCCTGGCCGAATACTCGCCACCCAGATTCAGGTCCGGCGGGACCACACCGCGCTCGACGCTGCGGATCAGTTCGTTGAGCGCCTGCGGGGCCGTCCCCGGCGAAAAGAAGCGCAGACTCGCCGACAACTGGCTCGGATGGCGCGCGAGCCTGACGGGTGGCGTACCGCGCGCGGCATCAACCCAGTAGACGCTGTCGGGCGAACACGTGCCGGTGAAGACAAAGCCCGGCAGGAAATGTGCGATCAGCCGGTCCGCCAGCTCGATCTCGAGGGGCAACAGACTGTCCATCGAGGATGAATGAACAATCAGCGCCTGCAGATACTGCTGCGTGACGTTGGTCGTTCCGGAAACCGAAGGGTAGATTTGCACCTGTTTGGTGGCGAAACCGGCCTCTTCAGCCGCCAGATATTGCAGACCGAGACCGCGCCACAAGTCTTCGCCGATGGGTCCGTAGCGGTACTCGACCCACTTGAGCTGCGTCGCGCGCGCTGCCATCAGGCGGGTCGCAAGCAAGGGCTGTGAGGTCTTGAGCGCTTCGCTCCCTTTGTCCTTGGGGTTCTGTTTCGCGCGCTCGGCACAGCGGGCGTAGAGAATCGAGACCTGGCCCCAGTAGTTGTAGCACATGCTCGACAGACGCCGCTCTTCGTTCTTTGATAGTCGCGGCGAGTTCAGGTAGTCGCGGGAAAGGCGGCGGATGAAGGGCTGCGCGGCTTCGTCGAGTTGCCGGACCACGTCGAACAGATGATCGACCCGGAAATCGTTCGACACCATCAGCGACTCGTACCAGCCGTAAACTTCGTCGACCGCACGAAAAGAGTTGTCCAGCGGCAATTCGGCAATGACGCGCTTGAGTTCCTTTGGATCACCCAGCGGATGATCCGGTCGCGACGAGAAGAGGTTCAGAATCATGAAGCCCCAGCTTTTCCCGGCCAGCGGGATGAGTGGAAAAGTATCCCGATAGTATAGGGTTGCCGGTCAATGCTGCAAGTCAAGGCGATGATTCGTTCGCGCGCGTTGTCGCTACAATGCGGGTCACCCCGAAGCACGCACCGTCGCGTGCACGTCGCCACTCCAGGAGTTCAGCATGTCTGCCTTGTTTTCCCCCTTCAAACTGAAAGACGTCGCACTGCGCAACCGTATCGTCATTCCTCCGATGTGCCAGTACAGCGCCCATGACGGCCTGACCAACGACTGGCACGATGCCCACTACGCCAGTCTCGCCCGCGGTGGCGCCGGACTGGTCATCGTCGAAGCAACCGCCGTCGCGCCCGAGGGCCGCATCACGCCGGCCTGCCTCGGGCTGTGGACCGACGAACAGGCGGCCGGCCTGGCGAAGATCGCCGCGTCGATCAAGGCCTACGGCGCCGTACCCGGCATCCAGATCGGCCATGCCGGGCGCAAGGCCAGTGCCAATCGGCCTTGGGAAGGCGATGATCACATCAGCGACGGCGACCCGCGCGGCTGGCAAACGATCGCCCCGTCGGCCGTCGCCTACGGCGCGAATCTCCCGCGTGTGCCGCGCGCCATGACGACGGAGGACATCGCGCGCGTCCGCGACGAATTCGTCGCCGCGGCCAGCCGCGCGCGTGACGCCGGATTCGAGTGGCTGGAGCTGCATTTCGCACACGGCTACCTCGGCCAGAGCTTCTTCTCGACGCACTCCAACCAGCGCAGCGACGCCTACGGCGGCGACTTTGGCGGACG
>JAGNOM010000217.1 GCA_017990155.1 Propionivibrio sp.
GGCGGGTGACGCGGTCTTCGAGAGCCTTGAGTTTCTCGCGCGTGCGCAATAGCACCTGCGCCTGAATGTCGAATTCCTCGCGCGTGACGAGGTCCATTTTGGCGAAGAAACCGGAGAGCAGCGCGCGCGCATTTTTCTCGATGTCGGCGGCCGGGCTGGCGGCGATGAGAGCGCTCAGGCGGTTGCTGAATTCCTCGAATGCTTTGGGGTCGAGCATGGCGTCGGTCTTTCGAAATACGGGGAGGCGGGAGCGCTGAAGTGTAGCACAGCGCACCAGAACGACGCCCTGGCGCGCCTCACCGAACCGCCGGCACCGGCTTGGTGCGGTGCCCGTTTCTTGTGCGCCAGCAATGTGCGCTGATGAACCATGAATTTTTCTAATGCACAGTAAGTGCATGAAAACAATGCAAAATAAAACTGGCACGCCTCGTGCTTAGTGTTGTTCGCAAAGCTTGCAATCCATTTCTACCGACTGAGGAGCTACCGCCATGAAACAAGGGAATCTGTTTTGCAGCTGTTGTTGTCGCGACGTCGCCGTCTTTGCGGCCTGTCGTTCGCGTCGTTTGACTTGACACTTATCTGTAACCGGGGAAAGCAGCGAATTCCCCAGAATTGGAGCACATCATGAAAATGGTTACCGCAATCATCAAGCCGTTCAAGCTTGACGAAGTGCGTGAGGCGTTGTCCGTCATCGGCGTTCAGGGCATCACGGTTACCGAAGTCAAAGGTTTCGGCCGGCAGAAGGGGCATACCGAGTTGTATCGCGGCGCCGAGTACGTCGTGGACTTCCTCCCCAAGGTCAAGGTCGAAGCGGCCATCCGCGACGATCATCTCGATCAGGTGATCGAGGCGATCGAGAAGTCGGCAGGTACGGGAAAGATCGGCGACGGCAAGATCTTCGTTTACGACATCGAACAAGTCATCCGCATCCGCACCGGCGAAACCGGTGAGGAAGCCCTGTGAGGAGCCCATCATGAAACGACTACTAGCAACACTATCCCTGCTCGGTGCCTTGGGCATGGGCATGGCCTTTGGCGGCTCCGCCTGGGCGCAGGATGCGGCCGCTGAGCCGGCTGCGGCCGTTGCCGTTGAAGCCGCCGCACCCGCTGAAGCAGCTGCGCCAGCGGCCGAAGCACCGGCCGTCGCCGAAGCTGCGGCGGCTGCGACCGACGCACCGGCGCCGAGCCTGAGCAAGGCCGACAACACCTGGATTCTCGTGTGCGCGGCACTCGTCATCCTGATGTCGATCCCCGGCCTGGCGTTGTTCTACGGCGGTCTCGTCCGCTCGAAGAACATGCTGTCGGTGCTGATGCAAGTCTTCGTGACCTTCTCGCTGATCAGCGTGCTGTGGGTGGTCTATGGCTACTCGCTGGCATTCACTGAAGGCGGCAGTTTCTTCGGGGTGCTCGACAAGCTGTTCCTGGATGGCGTGACGCCGGATTCGTTGGGCGCAACGTTCAGCAAGGGCGTCTATATCTCCGAATTTACCTTCGTCATCTTCCAGGGCGCCTTTGCGGCGATCACCTGCGGGCTGATCGTCGGTGCCTTCGCCGAGCGCGCCAAGTTCTCCGCGGTTCTGGTCTTCATGGTCCTGTGGTTTACCTTCTCCTACCTGCCGATGGCTCACATGGTCTGGTACTGGGCGGGTCCGGATGCCTACATCGACGCGGCTGCGGCCGAGGCGGCAGGCGCGACGGCCGGCTTCCTGTTCCAGAAGGGTGCGCTCGACTTCGCTGGCGGTACGGTCGTGCATATCAACGCCGCTGTAGCTGGCTTGATCGGTGCCTTCCTGATCGGCAAGCGTGTGGGTTACGGTCGTGAATCGATGGCGCCACACAGCCTGACCTTCACCATGATCGGCGCGTCGCTGTTGTGGTTCGGCTGGTTCGGTTTCAACGCCGGTTCGGCGCTCGAAGCGAGCGGCGGTTCTGCCCTGGCGATGGTCAATACGTGGGTGGCGACGGCTTGTGCAGCCTTGTCCTGGATGCTGGCTGAATGGGCGCTCAAGGGCAAGCCTTCGATGCTCGGTGCTGCTTCCGGTGCGGTTGCAGGTCTGGTGGCGATCACCCCGGCGGCTGGCTTCGTCGGCATCAAGGGCGCACTGGTCATCGGTTTGCTGGCGGGTGTCGTCTGTCTGTGGGGCGTCAATGGCCTGAAGCGCATGCTCGGTGCCGATGACTCGCTCGACGTGTTTGGCGTGCATGGCGTCGGCGGCATCCTCGGTGCGATCCTGACCGGCGTGTTCTGCGACCCGGCGCTCGGTGGCACCGGCGTGTGGGACTACGTGGCGAATGCGGTTGGCGAGTACAGCATGGCCGGTCAAGTCACCAGCCAGATCTGGGGCGTTGGTGTGGCCATCGTCTGGTCGGGTGTCGTCTCCGTGATTGCCTACAAGCTGGTCGATATGTTCATCGGTCTGCGTGTGCCGGAAGAGGAAGAGCGCGAAGGTCTGGACATCACCTCGCACGGCGAATCGGCTTACCACCACTAAGATTCGAAACAGGTTCAAAGCAACAACGAAGTTCAGGGCGCCCACGTGGCGCCCTTTTTCTTGATTGTGATAAAAGCCGGAACCAACGGCCTGTGGCGAAGACAAACAACTGACGGCAACCGGTAAAGCACTGAGTAAGCAAAAACCAACAACCACGACCGATCGATGGTCGCCTGCTCGACGGACTCGAAATCATGACCCGGCTTCCAACTGGCCCGATGCGTCATATCTTTCTCGGCTTGCTGGCCCTGATGCTGGCGGTTTTCCAGTCCGCTCTCGCCGCCACCGGGACGAATCAGCAACGTCTGCGCGTTCTCGCCTGGCCCGGCTACGCCGACGCCGATATCGTCAAAGTCTTCGAGCAACGCACCAACAGCAAGGTTGAAGTGACGATCGTCGATTCGGACGCCGTGCTGTGGCAGAAGGTCGCGCAGAACGGGACGGCTGACGAAGCCTTTGATGTCATCGCCGTCAATACGGCCGAACTGCAACGCTATATCGCGGCGCGCATGGTGCTGCCGATCGATACCTCGTCGGTGCCCAATCTGGCGGCGCAGTTGCCGCGGTTCCGCAATCTCGCCGCGATCCCCGGCCTGGTGCACGAAGACAAGACCTACGCCATTCCGTATGCCTATGCCGAGATGGGTCTCATCTACGATCGTCGACAACTGGCCGAGCCGCCGGATTCGATCGCCGCCCTCTGGGACCAACGCTATCGTGGCCGGGTGCTCGCCTTCAACGACGGCACGCACAACTTCTCGCTGGCGGCGCAATCGATCGGTATCGCCGACCCGTTTCGCCTTTCCGACAAGGACTGGCCGGCCGTCGTCGAACGCCTGATTGCGCTGCGCCGGAACGTACTCTCCTTCTATTCGAAGCCGGAAGAGTCGGTCGAACTGTTCCTCGAACGGCAGGCGGCGTTGATGCTCGCCAACTATGGGTCGCAACAGTTGCAGCTGATGCGCGCGGCCGGCGTGGATGTTGGCTACGTCATTCCGCGCGAGGGCGCGCTGGCCTGGCTCGACTGCTGGGCGATCACGCGCAGCGTGCGCAACAAGCGCCTGGCCGAGGGCTGGATCAACTACCTGCTCGAAGCCGCACCCGGCGAAGTGCTGACCCGTCGGCACGGTTTGCATTCGACCACGGCTGAAGCGGACCATAGCAGCGAAAGCGATGAACTGATCTGGCTACGGCAGGTGGAAGACGTCGAGCGCCGGGGGCAGGCGTGGTCGCGCATCGTCTCCGGTGACCGTCTCGGCAAGGTCCTCGCGCCATGAACTTTGCCGCGAAATTCGGCATCGCGTCGCGCCTTGGCGTGTTGCTGGCGGTGGTGGTCGTCGTCACGGCCGGCGTCACAACCTACAGCGCCTACGACGTGAGCCGCGATCTGCTGGTCGCCTCGGCCAAGAACGAACTACTGGCGTCGACCAAGGTGCTTGCCCGACGCATCCAGCTCTCGCGCAACGAGATCGTGCGCAACCTGCAGGTTCTCGCCCACTATCCCGCCACCGTCGCCGCGCTGCAAGGCGGCGGGATGACACCGCGCGATCAGCTGGCCGATCTCTTCGCGCTGGTCATGGATGCCAATCCCGGCTACTACCAGGTGCGACTCATTGCCTTGGCCGATTTCGGACTGGAGCAGGTGCGTATTGATCGAGATGGCACCAAATTGGTGCGCGTCGTCGGCGACGACCTGCAGGAGAAGGGGCACTACCCCTATGTCTTCGACACGGCGCGTCTGGCGGCGGGCGAAATCTATCTCTCGCGCATCGTGATCAACCACGAGCGCGGCGCGCATTCCGGCCTGGAGCGACCGACCGTGCAACTGGCGACGCCGGTCGTCGGCAACTCGGGCGAGGTGCTCGGCGTCGTCGTCATCAACGTCGATCTGAACGGCACCTTCGCGCAGCTGGCCGCCGACATGCCGAAGGATGTGCAACTGTTTCTGGCCAATGGCGACGGTGATTTCCTGGTTCACCCCGATCCGGCGCAGACCTTCGGCTTCGACCGTGGACGGCGCATTCTGGTGCAGGAACAGTTTCCGGAAACGCGCGAACTCGTAGCGCGCCACACCGACCAGGCGCTCTTCGAAGCGCGCGACGGCGCGTATGCCTCGCATCCGGTCGTCGCCGCCTTCATCTCGCGCCAGGTCGCGGCATCGTCGATGGAGAAGCAACTCGTTCTTGGGCTGACGCAACCGCTGGCGACGGTGCTCGAACGCGTGGACGAGTTGGCCAGCGTGACCTTGCGCATCGTGCTCGGGCTGTGCCTGGTCTGCATCGCCCTCGCCGTCCTGCTGGCGCGCGCCGTGACGCGACCGATCAACTCCATGACGCGGGCCGTTGAACGCTTTGCCGACGGCGAACTGGCGGCCGGGCTGCCGCTGGAACGTCAGGACGAGATTGGTATCCTGGCGCGGCGCTTCTACCACATGCGCCAGCAGATCCGGCAACAGATCGCCGAACTCAACTGCCGGCGCGAGGAAATGGAAAATCTGGCGCGCCACGATCCATTGACCGGCCTCGCCAACCGGCGCCTGCTGGTCGAGCGCGCCGAACACGCTTTCACCGTCGCGCGCCGCGACAATCAGCGGCTGGGACTCCTGTTCATCGATCTTGATCGTTTCAAGCCGATCAACGACAACCTCGGCCACGCGATCGGCGACCTCCTGCTCAAGGCCGTCGCCGACCGCATCCGGCGCGTCATCCGCGAGTCGGACACACCTGCGCGCATCGGCGGCGACGAATTCGTCGTACTGCTCGAAATGATCCAGGACGACATCGACGCGCAGACCGTAGCCGAGAAGATTCGCGTCGCGCTCAGCACACAGTTCGAGATCGAGGACCACCGCATCGCCGTCTCGGCGTGCATCGGCATCGCCTTCTATCCCGAAGACGGCATCGACATGCTCGAACTCTCAAGGCACGCCGACGAAGCCATGTTCCGCGCCAAGGAAAACGGCCGCAACGCAGTGGCTTTCTACA
>JAGNOM010000218.1 GCA_017990155.1 Propionivibrio sp.
GTACGGGTCGCCCGAGCCACCTGTCGGGACACGTGGGCAACCCATGACCGACTCTTCAGGCGCGCGTCATGCGCACCGACCATCTTCGCCAGGTCCGTGGTATTCCGAACCTCCTCAGTAACCAAAGCTCCACGCACAAAACTTCCGAAACGCCGCTCCAGGCCATAGCAGACGAGCTTTGCTGTCGGGATACCCCAGCGCTGGAACGCCAGCAGGTTTTCCCACTCGCGCTTTACTCGCTGCGGTCCGATCAAGCCGCGAAGGCCGAACCAGCGGCGCACAACATTTTTTCCATTTCCCACGTAACGCTTTACGTAATAGCGCTTGCCGTCGACGGAAACTCGCAGAACACAACTCAGCGGATCCTTGGCGATCAGTTCTCCGTCCAGGCGGAACACCGAGTCGAGGCTCCCGAACAGCTTTTCCGCGCTCGTCTCCCGGTAGGCGGAATCAAGAAACCAGCTATTCATTCACAAACCTTCTCCATATCAACGACCCAACGCGAATACATCATCACACACCTTTTTTGCCCCCACTGCCCACTGAGTTCATTTGCATGATCGTCGCGTAAAGCCGGCAGTTCATCGGCAACGGATGCCCATACAGACCATGCCAGCTTTCCCGCCCAGCGCTTTGACTCTATGATACATCCCCTCACATCACGCAACTGAGCCAGAGTCCGCCAGCCCACACGGCGCCCGAGGTCGATCGCAGGCTCATGACACTCCCCGACTTGGCCTTTCCAACATGAACTTCAAGCAGCCCGCGCGCGCGGCATGGATCCTCGTGATCGCCGCCGTCAGTACGCTCATCTACCTGATTCGCCTGAACGGGGCTACAGACCTCGAAAGCTACGGTCAGCCAACGCATATCGGCTATCTCCTCGATTTGATGACGCAAGGTCAGCTCTTCGTCCAGCGCGACCTGAACGGCGCCATGAACGCGACGCCACCGCTCCACACGTGGCTGATGGCCCCCTTTGCCGCCGCACTCGGGCTCAAGCGACTGGCGCTGTCCTTGCCGTCCTTCCTGTCCGTCCTTGCCTTGTCCTTGCTGGTCTTCGCGGTCGGGCGACGTCGCTTTGGCGAACTGGCCGGCGGTCTTGGCGCCATGGCAGTCCTGCTGTCGCCGGCAACGGCCAAACACATCGCACTTGCGGGTGCCGAGCCGGTTTTTGCGCTCACGGTAAGTATCGCTGTACTGGCCGCAGCTTCCGCGAGCTCGAGTACGGGCGACGTCCGTGGCGAACGATGGCGCTGGATTCTCTTCTGGCTGATGGCCGCATTGTCCACGCTCAACATGGGCCTGCTTGGTGGCCTTCTGGCTGGCGGTGGGCTGCTAAGCCTTTACGTGATGGTACGCAATCCGGGAAACCCGACGGCGATTCGGCCGCACCTTGCCGGCCTCGCGCTGTATTTTGGCATCGTGCTCGTCTGGCTGATTCCGGCCGGATTCAACTACGGATTCTCGTCGACCGTCCACATGCTCTTCATGGAAGCGCGCAGTTGGCAAACGAGCGTGCTGCTGAAACCTGTTGCCTCCCTGCTGATACGTTATCTTCCTTTCAGCCTCTTTCTGCTCCTGGCGCTATGGCGCGTCCTGCGCCACCCGGCGACAGACGCCGGACAACGCGGTTTCGAGCGCTTTCTGGCCGGCTGGCTCATCGCCGGGCTGCTAGCTGTTTCGCTGACCGACGACAAAGGAGCCGACACGCTCTTCGCGCTGTGGCCAGCCTGCGCACTCCTCGTCGGCCGCGAGATGGCGAATCTGGCCGAGCGCATGGGAAAAACTCGATTCGCCGGGGTGGCCGTCGTCATCGGCTGCATCCTGATCGGCGCCACCTACAACGCGGTGCATTCGACGAACGCCGAGAACTACAAAGCCTCGGCGCTGGGCAAGGAACTGCGCCTGGCCGCCGACACGGAACTCGCCGCGAAGGCGCTGAAGGCGAGCGGCATCGACACCCGTAGCCTGCACCACTTCGGCACGCCGCAAACGCTGCAGCTTTACTTGGGCACCTTCCGCCCCCGCATCGACCGGACGCAGCTCGAAGCGATTCTGGCAGGCGCAAACGGTCCGTTTGATCTCGCAACGGGAGATTCCGGCATTGAGGTGCTTGGCGTGCAGGCACGCTATCCGGCGACCAAGCAGATCTTCCGCTGGCCCGACGACCCGTCGCAGCCGCCGGTCGTCCAGGTTTACCGCATCGCCCGTTAGCCCTCGGCTGGCGGCAGGTTCGTGTCCAGCCACTGGTGCAGCACCGATTTCTGCGGCCAGTTTCGCAACAGGCGGACGCGATCGCGACGCCAGGCCTTGGCGAATCGACGTTGCGAGCGATGCTGTTCCATGGCATCGAGGTCGATCAGGAAAATCCGCCCTTCGTGCCAGAGGAGATTCGTCGCTTTCAGGTCGCCATGGCTGATGCGCAAATCGTGTAGCGACTTGAACAACGAGATGATTGCCCATGCCACATCGCCCTCGGGTTTCTCGTCGGGCGACAAACGTTTGAGCAGATCGACGCCCGGACAGTGCTCTGTGACGAGAAAGGCGCGCCGGCGCAAGGGCCCGACGCGCTCCTCGATCAAGGCCAGCGGACGCGGCGTAGCGATGCCGTAGAACCCGAGACGATGAGCCTCGCGCCACGAGTGCCAAGCCCGGCTGGGCCGCCAGAAACGGGCGAGCGCATGACGCAGATTCTTCAGGTTGTAGCGCTTGACGACCAGCGCCCGGTCGCCCAGCCCCAGCCGAACCACCGTACTGGTCCGCCCGTCCTTGAGCAGAACCCCACCGCTCATCGCGACGTCGGGCGACGCCAGGACCGGCTCCAGAAAATCAAGTTCAGCGCGCAGCGCAGCGGAAAAACGCAACCCACTGCGGGCGACTGCGAACAGCGTGCAATCGCGCAATGTCTTGCCCAGGAATTCGCTCAAGCGCCTGTCACGCACACGAGCAAGCGCACGATCGAGCGCGTCCGGATCGCCAAGGCGCGATCCGCCGCCGGACACGTAGGCATCGAGCAAACGCTGCCGGCAGGCGTCCCAGGCAACCGGAAGTTGCGCCAGCAGGACAGCAAGGTTCGCGGCGGCCTGTTGGTCGTTCAAAGGCTGGCCCGGGGTGATCGAACGAACCGCGTCGCCATCGATTACAAACAGTTCTTCGCCACGCCGCATGAAGTTGCCGAGATGCAAATCCTCTTGCACCAAACCCGCTGCGTGCAGACGGCCAAGCGCACGAAAGGCGGGACAGAGCACATCGAGCACGTCACGGCTACCAGCCGGCGTTGCGGAAAGTGGCCTCCACGCGTCCGACAGACTCTCGGCAGCGTCAATAAATGCGGTGATCAGAACGTGCCCGCCGTCAGGCAATGCAGTCGCCAGCAGCATCTCCGGGGTCGGCACACGGGCCTGGTGCAAGGCGTCGATTCCGCTCTTTTCCTGCGCCCAGTGCCGCGCGCTGCCACTCGCCACGAAGAGCTTGACCAGCACATGCCGATCGTTCCACAACCCGTCACCGACGATCCGCTTGCCGGGCAGCACGCGCAGCAAGCGATGAACCCGTACCGCCGAACCGTCGGCCAGCATGACGGAAAACGGCGTCGCCGGCGCGCGCCCGGCCTTGCGCAAACCCGCCGCGTCGAGCACGTTCCCCCGCAAATCGTCCACGGCTGAATTCCGACAGGTCACGACTGCGGGCTCTTCGCATACTTGCGCAGGTAACGCGCACGCAAACGATCCGCCTCGCGTTCCAGATGCGCCAGCAGCTTCGCCTCGTCGCGCAGTATCTGCCGTAGTGGCATTGCGAAATACAGGCGCAGGAAGCGCAGACAATCGCGTCGCGTCAAGCCGATATCGAGCGCCGAAAAATAGAGGCTCGACAGGTCCTTGTCGCGCCATCGGCGCGGCGTACTTTGCCGGACATGGGCGCGGTGCAGATCGATCAGCGACAGCTTGAAATCGTCGATCTTCGGCGCTGGATCGAGATGCAGCAGGAAGTGGCAAATGTAAAAATCACGGTGATTGACGCCGCCGCGATGCATTCGACCGGCCATATTGGCGACCCGACCGAGCAGCGCCCGCTTGAGCGCCACCGGCGGCGGTTCGCTCACCCACTCGCGGCAGTAATCCTCAAGACTGATCGTCGGCGCCAGTTCCTCGGTCACGATAAAGGAATGCTGTGTCGCCGGATTGTCGCCGCGCTGCCCGAAGGCGACGCCGTGCATCGTCTCGACGCCCAGCTCGGCGAGGCGACGGATCGCCCGCCATTCGTTGGCGGCGCCGAGAACCGGCAGGCGCAGCGAAAGCAGGTTCTTGAGAATTTCCGCCCAGCCGACTCCGCGATGAATCTTGACGAAATAGCCACGCCCGGCGAGCTCGGTGCGCAATGTGCGGCGCGCCTCCAGTTCGCGAAAGACTTCCCCCTGGAGCGCCTCCACCGCGACGAAGGGATCACGGCCCGACCACAGCGACCGGAACGGCTCGTCAATGAAGAGCGTCGGCCGGCTCACGAGCGTTCTTTCAGGATCAGGTCGGCGGCGCGTTCGGCGTTGCTGTAGATGTCGGCTGTTTCGGCAAACGCCAGCGCGTTGGCTTGCCAGCGCCGTCGCGCGGCATCGTCCTTGAGCATCGACGCGAGCAGTGAATCCAGCCGCGACTGCTCGAACGGCTCGGGCACGACCAGCCCGCCGTCGGCTTCCTCGATGTAGTGCGCGTAGCCGCAAACGGCCGTCGCCAGCACCGGAAGCCCTGCGACCAGCGCTTCGAGCAGCACGGTGCCGGTGTTCTCGTTGTACGCCGGATGGATCAACACGTCGGCACCGAGCAGGAAGCGCGGGATATCGCTGCGTCCCTGCAGAATCGTCACGTGCTCGCCGATGCCAAGCGACGACGCCTGCCTCAGAAAGGCGCTGGGTTCGTCCTGACCGATGGCGATCAGCCGCGTGCGCTCGCGCAACTCGTCCGGCACGTCAGCCACCGCCTTCAGGCTTCGGTCCAGCCCTTTGGTTTTGAAACCCGAGCCAACCTGAAGTAGCAGCAGATCGTTTTCCCCCAGCCCAAACTCGGCACGAAAACTGGCGCGAATCTCCGCCGCATTCGTTGGCGCTTTCCGATCGGGAGAAATCCCCGGCGGTAGCAGATGAAAACGGTGCGCCGGCGTCGCATAGTGCTTCTCGAAGAACGGCTGCTGCAGCGAAGAAATCATCAAAATCTCGGTCCGGCTTTCCGGTTCAAACACCGCCCGCTCGTACGCGGCGAAATGCCGATAGCGACCCGACAAGCGGTACAAAGAATTGCGCAGGGTCCGCGCTTTCTCTTCATAACAGGGGTCGGCGGCAAAATAGTCGTCCAGCCCCGGCATCTTGTTGAAACCGATGACGCGATCCGCCGGACGGCGCTTCAGATCCCGCTGCATCCAGTCCGTGAACTTTGCATAGCGCCGCGCGTTGCTTAGCGCGCGCACCGGAACGC